>DBFMRS010000103.1:0-49752 GCA_048387515.1 Collinsella sp. | reverse complement strand
GGGGGGGGGGGGGGTATCCATTAGGGGTACGGTAGACGCAACCGCATATCTGCGTCGGGGCATTCGGGAGATTATATGCCTGGCGCTGTTCTCCTTCACGTTTTTGGCGTGCGAGTATCTCTTTGATGTGCGCATGGCCGAGTTCGTGTCTCCGGACGAGGTTGTTATTTATGAGAGCCTTGTTATCGGCGCGAGCGTGATTGGCTTTTTTGTGCGTCCTATTCTGTACTATCGCCGTCCCCATGCCATTGAAGCAACGAGTGACGTTACGGGCGTTTTGCTGGTGGCGGCATTGCTGCTGTTGATTATGGCGGTTCAGGTTGAGGTGGTAATTGCCGGCGGTTTGGTGGCGTGCTGCGCGCTGGGCTACTGCGGATCGACTGCCCATGCAAACTTTGCGCGGCGCTTTGCACGGACGCCCTGCTTGGCGCGTGCGGCTGCACTTTCCTACGCCATGGGCGTTCTGGTGCAGGTGCTCAACCACATGGTGATGCCTGCCGGCATTCCTCAGCAGGCTGTTCTGGTCGTCTGCGCGATCGCGCAGGTGGCGTTGCTCCACGGTGCCCGACGCGCCAAGCTGCGCGACGAGTCCAATCCCAACTTTGAACCCAGTGCTGCCGGGCTTTCGGTAGATGCTTTGGAACATGGCGCCAAGTGGCAAGACGATCCCGAGGCAAAGGCGGCATTCCGTCGTGCCGTAGTTCGCCTGACCGTAGCGACGGCGTACCTTTCCGGCGTATTCGCCGCTCTCAACGCGGGCTTCACGACCTTGCATGCTGTCGGAGCCGTCGATTTGGGCGATTGGCCACGCCTGCTGCTTGTCGTGAGCTCGTTGGCCGCTGGCGCACTATTTGACCTGCACGGCCGTTCGTATATGAATATCGGCATGACATGCGCCGCCATACTGTCCACGCTTTCGTTTTTTGTGCTCATCGTCGACGGCAATGGCGGCAACGAGCTCGCTGCCACGATCATCTTTTATCTGGGCTCGGGCTTTTTCGTGGTGTTCTTTACCACAAAATATGCCGCCGTCTCGCTCTATGCGCGCTGGTCATATTTTTGGCCGTGCATGGGTCGCGTCGTCAACAACGTGTGCTCGATGTTCGTGACGGCGCCGGCGGTGGCGATCATCTCGAGTCAAAACGTGCTGGCTGCGGTCGGTGCGGCGCTCGTGATGTTTGTGGGCATTGCGATTACGCTGCTGGGGCAGTTGGGGCAACGAGCCGATGATGTCGTGATGCAGGATGGCCTGCCGCTTGCCACCGACGATCTTGGTGGGGATCTTGCGCCCACATGCTCCGACCCCGAGCCCGTGGAGGCAGCGGAGCTCACGTCCGATGAACGCCTTGATGCCTTCGTCGCCACCTTTGGGCTTACAGAGCGCGAGCGCGATATTCTTGAGGTCTTGGTCGTTTCGGACCAGAGCGTTCAGGACATCGCCACAACGCTCTTTCTTTCGCGCTCCACGCTCTATCGCCACATTTCCTCGATCAACAAAAAGGCCGGTACCGCCTCGCGCGTGGCCCTCATCAACTTCTTCTGGTCCTGGACACCAAGGACTAGCTAATCTCCCAATAAGTTGCGGTGGAATAGTCCCTAAATTAAAGTCACGGGGCTTTAAACAGGAACTATTTCACCGCAACTGCTGGGGGGATAGACTGCGGCGGCGGCAGAGGCAGCGGCAGCGGCGTTGGCAGCTGTGGTAGTGGCAACGGCAGCTGGCAGGGTGTTTTCCGTCTACTTGCTACAGCAGCTCGCCGTGGCGGGCAATGTAGCGGCACTTTGCCAGCTGGGTGAGCGCGATATAGGCGGTAACGATGCCAATGAGCAGCCCAAAAAAGCTCGTGGGCAGCGGCATGAGGCCGAGCACATTGGCGATGGGGCTTGCCGGCAGCCAGGTGACGAGCGCCAGGCCCAGCACGGTAAGAACGCACAATGCGGGCGCGGCGTGGTCGCGCGGGCTCGGCAGATGCGGGGAGCGCAACATGTGGACCACGAGTGTCTGCGACCACATGGACTCGACAAACCAGCCGCTTTGGAAGAGCGCAGCAAAGGTCGCTATACCCGCGACGTTGCCCGTCCCGGCGAGCTCGGACCAGCTTGCGCCTACGGTGGCAGGGCACACCACAAAGAAGAGCACGGCAAAAGTCACGATGTCAAACAGCGAACTCACGGGGCCCAGCTCGAGCATAAAGCCCTTGATGGACGCGGCATCCCAAGCACGCGGACGGGCAGTCCAGGCGTCATCGACGGTGTCCCACGGCAGCGCGATGCACACGATCTCGTAGACGAGCGATAGCAGCACCAGCTGCAGAGCGCTCATAGGCAAAAACGGCAAGAACAGGCTCGCGACGGTCACGGACAGCACATTGCCAAAGTTGGAGCTCACCGTGGTCTTGAGGTACTTGAGCAGGTTGCCGTAAGTGCGGCGGCCTTCGATGATGCCGCGCTCGAGCACGCCCAGGTCCTTCTGAAGCAAGATGATATCGGCGGATTCCTTGGCAATATCGACGGCCGAATCGACCGAGATGCCGCAATCGCTCGCACGCATGGCGGCGGCGTCGTTGATGCCGTCGCCCATAAAGCCCACGGTGTGGCCGAGCAGCTCGCGCATGACACGTACCAGGCGCGCCTTCTGCAGCGGCGAGAGCTTGGCGAAGAGGTGGGTTTTCTCGGCGCGCTCGGCAAGTTCGGCGTCATCGAGCGCATCGATCTCGGAGCCGAGCAAGACGTTGCTCGCATCGATACCAATCTGCTCGCAGACGGTGGCGGCGACGCGGTCGTTGTCGCCGGTTAGGACCTTGACCGCCACGCCCTTGGCCTCGAGGGTGGCGACGGCGCCCGCGGCACTTGCTTTGGGCGGATCGAGGAAGGCCAAAAAGCCCATCAGCACCATGTCGCACTCGTCGGCGATGCCAAACTCGCCCACGCAGCGCGGATTGGTCTTCTGCGCCACGGCAATTACGCGTAGGCCCTCAGCGTTAAGTCCGACGATCTGCTTGCGAATCTGGGCGAGCTTCTCGTCGGCGAGCGGCTGAGCGATGCCATCGATCTCGACAAAGGAGCAGATCTCGAGCATTTCCTCGGCAGCGCCCTTGGTAACCATCTGGGTTTTGCCTTGGGCGTCGGCGACAACTACGCTCAGGCGACGGCGCGAGAAATCGAAGGGAACCTCGTCGACCTTGGTATAGCGGGCGCGCAGACTCTGGCCCAGCATAGAATCGGGCACAACGGTCGAGGGCGTCACATCGGCACGGTCGATTACGGCCAGGTCGATAAGGTTTTTGAGGCCGGTTTGGAAGAAGCTATTCAAAAATGCATGGCGCAGCACGCGTGCGTCTTCGTTGCCGTCGGTGCTGAGATAGCGCTCGAGCACGATGCGGTCTTCGGTGAGGGTGCCGGTCTTGTCGCAGCACAGGACGTCCATCGCGCCGAGGTTTTGAATCGCCGGCAGCTCCTTGACGATAACCTGGCGACGGGCGAGGTCCTTGGCGCCCTGCGATAGGCTCGTGGTCACGATGACGGGAAGCATTTGCGGCGTGATGCCCACGGCCACGCTCGTGGCGAACAGCAGCGCGTCGATGACGTTGCCCTTGGTGGCGGCGTTGATGGCAAAGACGGCCGGCGCCATAACGAGCATAAGGCGTACGAGCAACATGGAGACGCTCGAGACGCCGCGGTCAAACGCGCTCTTTTCGCCGCGCCCGTTGAGCATCTTGGCGATGCCGCCCAGGTAGGTGTCCGAGCCGGTGGCAACGACAAGCGCCATGGCGGCGCCGTTTTGCACGGAGGTGCCGGTAAAGACGATGTTCTTGCAGGCAGAGAGTGGCAGTGCGGAGCCGTCGGCGCCCTCGACGACGGTGACGGCAGCGGTCTTCTCGACTGCCTCGCTCTCGCCGGTGAGTGCGGACTCGATGACAAACAGGTCGCGCGCGGTGATGACGCGGGCATCTGCCGGCACCATATCGCCGGCAGAGAGACGGATCACATCGCCGGGGACGAGCTCGTCGAAGGGGATCTCGATGCTCTCGTCGTCGCGCAGAGCGGTGCAGGTGCTGGAGACCAGGTCCTTAAGGGCCTCGGCCGCATTGCCGCTGCGGGCTTCCTGGATAAACTTCATGCCGCCCGATACCAGCAGCATGATGCCGATGACGATGACCGTGGAGGGGTCGCGCTGCGGCTCGGGCACGGCGAGCACGTCGATGTAGAGCGAGACCAGCGCGAGCGCGGCGAGGATGCCGGCGAAGGGATCGATGAAGGCGTCGGCGATGCGGTGGGCGAGCGTCTTGGTCGGTGCCTCGATGGTGTTGGGGCCGGAGGCGTCCAGGCGCTCGGTTGCCTGCTCGGCGGTGAGGCCGTTTGCCGTGGCGTCGAGCAGTACGAGGGCGTCCTCGGCACTATGGGTGGCGGCGAATATGGTGTTCTTGGACAGGCCGGTATGAGCGGCAGGGCGCGCCGTGCGGCGGCGCTTGGAGATGGCTTCGAGTACCGTGACGGTTTTGAGCATCAGCATAGGGTCCTCCTTGTTGAGGGGAGTTAGCGTACGTGTCGTATTTGCTTCAAAAAACCTAGATGTCGCTCACGTCAAGCTCTTGAGCCCACAAAGGGTGCAGCGCGCCTTTGTGGTGGTTTTGGCGATCTGCCGGTGGCGTTTATGCGTGTGCGGAGTCCTCGCGGCGTGCCGAGGGCGACATGCGGGTTTTTTGACTAGGACTGCCTTCCATGGCACACCTCCTAAAGGCTGAGCGCAGCGCGCTTTGGGTATCTCGTACCCCTTTTTAATCCGCCCGTATTCTTGATGAGGGGGTTTGCCATGTCAACCCCATTGTTCGGAAAACCATTCCCCCTGACAAAGCCTTTACAGAATGCCGTGGCTCCAAAGCACGCCCACATCGACGCCTCGCCTGCGCTAAACTGAAGAGCACGTACGCGATTACGAGAGGAGCCCGCATGGAGGCTTACAAGCAAGAGTTCATCAAGTTCATGGTCGAGTCCGACGTTCTTAAGTTCGGCAGCTTTACGCTCAAGAGCGGCCGTCAGTCCCCGTTCTTTATGAACGCCGGCGCTTATGTGACGGGCTATCAGCTCAAGAAGCTGGGCGAGTATTACGCCCAGGCCATCCACGATAACTTTGGCGACGACTTTGACGTCCTGTTTGGGCCGGCCTACAAGGGTATTCCGCTGGCTGTCGTGACCGCCATTGCCTACCACGAGCTGTACGGCAAGGAGGTTAAGTACTGCTGCGACCGTAAGGAGGCCAAGGACCACGGTGCCGATAAGGGCAACCTGCTGGGTTATGAGCCCAAGGACGGCGACCGTGTGGTCATGGTCGAGGACGTTACCACCAGCGGCAAGTCCATCGACGAGACCTATCCCAAGGTCAAGGCTGCTGCCGATGTCGAGATCAAGGGCCTGATCGTGTCCCTCAACCGCATGGAGGTCGGCAAGGGCGGTGTGACCACCGCGCAGAAGGAGATCGAGGCCAAGTACGGTTTCCCCGTCGCGAGCATCGTCTCCATGGCTGAGGTCGTCGAGACCCTCTACAACCACGAGATCGACGGCAAGGTTGTCATCGACGACGAGCTCAAGACCGCCATCGACGCCTACTACGAGCAGTACGGAGTCAAGTAGGTTCCGCCGTTCTGCCGAACGGCGGACCGGTCGACGCTGTGCGGGCCGCATTTGGACAATCTGACGTTCAACTTCAAGGGCGCGACCAGAAGGTCAGCGCCCTTTCGTTTCACGTCATCTTGTCACAAATGCGACCCGCTCGCTGGCGTTGCCAAAACATCGGCGTTGCCGTGGTAGTCATTGGGTAGTCATTGGGGACGTTCATAAATGACTACTCAGGAATGAGCGTGGATAATCTCCCGTTTTTGGCCTGTGTGCAGGCTCAAAGTGGGAGATTATCCACGCTCGCTTTAATTTGCCTGGGTTGCGATGCCTATCTAATCGGCTCGGCGTCTTCCCTGAGAATCGAAAGATACTCTTCATACCCGTACTGCCGGTATCTCTGTCTTGACTCGTCGAGCGGACGGAGGATACCCAATTCTTCAAATGATTTGACGAGCGAGCTCGCGGTACTCCTGCCGATATCGAGTTGGGCAGCGATGAATGCGGTGTCGACGATGGGGTGCTCTTCAAGAATGCCCAACAGCCTTTGCCCGTTTGCAGCAGTCCTTCCGAGATTTTCGGTAATGGTTGCTGTGGAACGGTTATGGAGGTCAACAAGGTTTTTTAAAGACCCTACCGAGTCCTTCGTACTTTCGAGAAGACTGTTGCAGAAAAACTCTATCCATTCCTCGTAAGTGCCTCTCTCCCTTACGGATGTGAGTTGCCGGTAGTACTCGCTTCGATTTTTCTTGAACTGGAACGATGGATAGAACAAGCAAGAATGAAGAACGCCATCATTGATGAGCATAAGTGTAATGAGAAGCCTGCCCAGGCGACCGTTTCCGTCTAGGAATGGATGGGCAGTTTCAAATTGGTAATGGACGAGCGCCGCCCGCACAATCGGATCCATTTCGACTTGAGGCTCATTGATAAAGCGTTCGAGGTCCTGGAGCGTGTTACTCAAATCTTCAATGTTTGGAGGGACAAACGATGCGGTTGCAATGGTGCAGCCTGAGGGGCCAATCCAGTTTTGTGAGGAGCGCAGCTCGCCTGGATTCTTCTCCGTTCCGCGCACTCCGTCCAGCAGGACCGCATGAACTTGCCTAAGAAGTCTCGTGCACAAGGGCATCTTTTTGAGCAGTTCTACGCCGCGGTCGACAGCACGGACGTAATTCACGACGTCTGCGACATCTTTATGATGGAGTTGTGTTTGCGATGGACTAAGTAGGTCGTCAAACGTGCACTGGGTTCCCTCAATTTGCGAAGAAAGGAGTGCTTCTTTGCGCACGTACATTGTCAGATACATATCGGCGTTGGGAACAAAGTAGAGCATGCCTTCAAGCTCTCCAAGCTTTCGTGAGCATGCGGAAAGCGTGCGATAGGTTTCCTCGGTGAGGTTTAGCTGCCTCAATGATTGCAAGGGCGTTGGAAAAAACGAATAGTAAGCCAATTTCCCCGATAGATTATTGCGGAGCGTTCCCTGGCCGTTCTCCTCGATTTGCATCGCGCCCTCCATATCTTTAGTGCCGGAAACTCGTTATTAGGCCAATCATATCAATTCTAATAACGAGTTTAAGGATTAAATAGTTATTAGAATTGATGTAAACAATCTAATGATGAGAAGTCGTTATTACTTGACCATGGAGCTCGGCTTGGTACAAGGGGGGTTATCCAAAATGAGAGCGGATAATCTCCCGTTTTTGGCTCGGTGACGGCCTCAAAGTGGGAGATTATCCACGCTCGTTAGTTAAGCGTCCGAAAATCCACACTCGCCAAACCTACCAAAAAGGGACAGGTTTATTTTGGCACGTTTCGGCCGGTATCAGGAAGTATCAGGGATGGGGCGGCGGTCCGTGGGCGCGAAAAGAAGTGTCGGGTTTGGTGTGCCCGCTTCTGCCCGTCCCGTGCGCAGGCGATACTCAGCTTATCGACCCGCGATGCAAAGGAGACGCTCGTCCCACGAGCACTACCGGGAAGGGCTCGCGATTCGAGTCCCCACCTTAGCATTTGAACCATTTGGCACTATAATCACCATAGGCATGCGCATAACGTTGCGCTTAATCAAGAGGAGAAAACGTATGGGTCTGTTTGACATGTTCAAGAAGAAGGCTGAGCCCGCGGCTGCCGCTGCTCCGGTCTCTATCTCTGCTTCTGCTGGCGCCGACGTGCTGTGCTCGCCCGTCAAGGGCAAGGTCATCAAGATGGCTGACGTGCCCGATCCCGTCTTTGGTGGCGAGGTTCTGGGCAAGGGCTGTGCCGTGTGGCCCGAGGACGATCTGGTCTACGCTCCCTGCGACGGTAAGGTGACCGTCACCATGGGTCACGCCGTGGGCTTGCAGTCCGATAGCGGCATCGAGGTTCTGGTGCACGTTGGCGTCGATACCGTCAACATGAACGGCGACGGCTTCGAGGGTTTCGTCAAGGCCGACGACGTTGTGAAGGCCGGCCAGCCCATACTCAAGATCGACCGCGCCAAGATCGCTGCTGCCGGTTACAAGGACTGCGTCGTCGTGGCCGTGTCCAACACCGCCGAGTTTGCCGATGTCGAACTCGCCGTCGAGGCCGACTCCGCTGTCGCCGCCGGTGACGCCATCGTTAAGGTCGTCCGCAAGTAAACTGCGGCATCCAAAGGATGTGCAAGGGTGGTCGGGTTTTCCGGCCACCTTTTTTATTGCATAGCGGGGAAGCGTTTTATTGCACGTTGGGCGGGCTTGCAAACCGTTCGGACGCTAAAACGAACCGACCGCGCCTTCGCGTTGCCGAGGGTGTTCATAAGTGGATAGTATGGGCTTACTTATTACAACGTGCGCCGCGTCTGGGAAGCGCAGTGCCGCTCATTGGGAGGAACAACATGAAAAAGAAGCTGCTGCTTGCGCCCCTCATGGCCGTCTTGGTTGCATGTGTGGTCGTGCTTTCCGGCTGTGGAGGTCCTTCGGTTGAGGAGCTCATCACCGAGGATCTTACGACGCAGTTTGACGAGGTCAAGAACGGTGGCGACGACTTCCTTTCTGGTCTGGAGGAGGCTTCGGGCGACGAGTTCGAGCAGCTGGGTATCGATCCCAAGGAGTATGCCAAGACCTATCTCGAGGGCTTTGACTACAAGATCGGCGACGTGACGGTCGACGAGGACAAGGGTGTCGCGACCGCCGAGGTCTCTATCACCTGCAAGTCTATGAACAAGATCGTCGAGGACTTCTCCACCCAGTATCAGAAGAAGGTCGCCGCGCTTGATACGGTTCCTTCCGATGACGAGCTGTACAAGATGGCCGGTCAGGTTATGGTCGATGTGACCAAGGCCACCGAGCCCAGGAAGACCACGGTTATCTTCAAGTACACCTGCAACGACGACGGCGAGTGGTCTGCCGACGACTCCGTCAACTCCGAGATGATGGATGCAATGCTGAGCTAGTTCGTTGCGCGGTAGTTCGTTACGGCGTTTTACCAAACGCCGTAACTGCTCGACGCTGCAAGCCCGCCAGAGCGGCAATCTGCCTTTCAACTTCGGCGGCATGACCAAAAGGTCAATGCCGCCTTGTTTCAAGGCACCTTGCTCGCTCTGGCGGGCTTTCGCTGTCGTTGCCAAAACAACGTCGTTCCCTTGGTTGGCTTAAAGTGGCACTTTTACCTGCGACGTTGCCATCGCTGAAGTAGTCATTGGGAAGGCGGCAGTTGGGGACGTTCCTTTTCTGCCGGCAGTTGGGGACACTCCTTGTGCCAGCGTTGCATCGAGTGCTTGGGAAACCGCGACCCGGTTTTTGCCCGAATAGTGGGTCGCATTTTCCGGATGGGGTGGGTTGCGGAAAGTGCGACCCGGAATATTGCTCCGAAACGGGATGCGGTTTCCCTGATGTGCCTCAAACGGAAAGCGCATCCCATTCCGGAGCTTCAAAACGGGATGCGCTTTCCGCGCAACAGCATTGTCGCAGCTGCGTTAAGCAGTGTCGCTCGTTACTCGCCCAGGATTAGCGCTGCGAGCTCGCCCTGGGTGTCCACCACGTAGTCGGCGCCGGCGGACTCCAGCTCTGCGCGGCCGCGGAAGCCCCAGCTGACGCCCGCACTCTTAAGGCCGGCGTTGTGACCGGTCAGGATATCGACATTGGAATCGCCCACATAGAGCGTGGTTGCCGGATCGGCGCCCAGCTCCTCCATCACATGCAGCGTGACGGGTGCTTCGGGCTTAGGCGGAAACGCGTCGACACGGCCCTGCACCAGCGCAAAGCGCTCGGAACCAAAATACTTCTCGATAAGCGGAGCCGCCGAGACGTGGTCCTTGTTGGTGAGCACGGCAAGCTGCACACCCGCGGCGCGCAAACGGTCGAGCATCTCGATTGTGCCGGCATAGGGGGCGGTGTGGTCCTCCTTGTGCTCGCCGTAGTAAGCCCTAAACTCGGCAAGCGTCTGCTCAAACATACGGCCGTCGCCCGCATACTCGGCAGGCATAAAGCGCTCAACCAGCTTGAGCATGCCGTTTCCCACCTTGTAGCGGTACTCGTCAACGGCAAACGTGGGCCAGCCGTGCATCTCGCAGGTATGGTTGCCGGCGGCCGCCAGGTCTTCGAGCGTGTTGAGGATGGTGCCGTCCAGATCAAAAATCACATGGGAAAAAGCTGCTGCCATGAAAGCTCCCGTCATTGGGTTCCAAAACGCACCTCATAATACTGGGCATGCGTGCCGGGCATGTTTGGAATCTGAATATCTTTAATAGCCCTGAGCCTTTGTCGTTAGCAAATTCTCGGCAGCTGCTCTCCCACGAGCATGTCGAGGATGCGGGTCGAGCCCCAGCCGGTGCGCACGCGCACGGCGGGATGGGCGCCCTCGGCAAGTGGCAGCACGCGACCGATGATGGCGGCATTCTCGCCGTAGCGGGCGGCGCGCATGGCGCTCAGCGCGGCATCGGCTTGCTCGGCCGGCACGACGGCAACCATCTTGCCCTCGTTTGCCACCTGCAGCACATCGTAGCCGAGCATCTCGCAGGCTGCCTGCACGTCGGGACGCACGGGCACATCGTCCTCGTCGATCTCCATGGCAACGCCGCTGGCCTGCGCAAACTCGTTGAGCGTCGAGGCCAGGCCACCGCGCGTGGGGTCGCGGAAGCAGCGTGTGTCGGGTGATGCGGCCAGAACGTCGGCAATCAGGTGGTTGAGCGGTGCGGCATCGCTTTTGATCGTGCTCGAAAACGCCAAGCCCTCGCGTTGGCTCATGATGGCGATGCCGTGGTCGCCCAGCGTACCCGATACCAGAATGACATCGCCGGGGCGGCAGTTGGCGCCGCTGAGCGCCACGCCCGTGGGAACCTCGCCCACGCCGGCGGTATTGATGTAGACGCCGTCGGCCCCGTCGCGCTCGACCACCTTAGTGTCGCCCGTGATTATGGACACGCCCGCCTCGCGCGCCGTCTCGGCCATCGTCTGCACAATCTGGCGGAGCTTATCCATGGGATAGCCCTCTTCGAGGATAAAGCCGCACGACAGGTAGCGCACGTTGGCGCCCGAGGTCGCGACGTCGTTGACGGTTCCGCACACGGCGAGGCGGCCGATGTTGCCACCGGGGAAGAACTGCGGCGAGACTACAAAGCTGTCGGTCGACATGGCGATGCGCCCGCTCGCGGGCAGCGCGGCGACGCCGGCATCGTTGCCTTCGAGCAGCTCGGGCGACCCAAAGGCATCCAAAAAGACCTCATCGATGATGCGTTTCATCATCTGGCCGCCGGAGCCGTGGCCCAGCAGGACGGTGCTATCGGTAACGCTATGGGACATATCGAAAACTCCAATCGTGGATGGAATTATATGGGTGAGGCGCACCGTCGACTGGTCCGCCGTTCGTTAGAACGGCGGAACCTATTAGCCTCGGTAGCGGAAATATTCTGCGCAGCTGCCCTCGGAGCTCACCATGCAGGGGCCGACGGGATGCTCGGGCGTACAAGCGTGGCCGAACAGGGGGCAGTCGCTCGGCGTAATGGCCCCGCGCAGCACGTCGCCGCAGCGGCACCCGCGTGGCTCGACCGTCGGCTCGATGGGCACGTCAAAGCGCATGCTGGCATCAAAGTGCGAAAACTCGGGACGAATGGCGAGTCCCGAAGCCGCAATCGATCCCAGCCCGCGCCACGTGGTATCGCACGGCTCAAATACCTGCTCGACCAGCTGGCGCGCCACAGGATTGCCGTCGGCATTGACGCCGCGACGGTAGGCGTTGTCGATCGCGGGTTGCCCCTCAACAACCATCTGGACCAGCATGCAGATACCCTGCAAGATGTCGACCGGCTCAAATCCCGTTACCACGCCTGGAGTCTTAAACTCGTCGACCAAAAAGCTAAAGGGCGCCAAGCCCGTGATGGTGGCGACGTGGCCCGGCAGGATAAAGCCGTCGATGGTGGTCTCGGGATCGTTGGCAATCGCGCATAGCGCCGGCGGCGTGGTCTTGTGGGCGCAATAGACCGAGAAGTTTTGGAGTCCGCGTGCATCGGCCTCCAAAATGGCGGCGGCGATGGTGGGCGTTGTGGTCTCAAAGCCCACGCCCATAAAAATGACCGGGCGATCAGGGTTTTGCTCGGCTATATCGAGTGCATCGAGCGGGGAGTAGACGATGCGAATATCGCGCCCCGCCGCCTTTTGCGCAGCGAGCGAGGTGGATGATCCGGGCACGCGCATCATGTCGCCAAAGGTGGTGATGATGGCGCCGTCTATGTTGGCGAGCGCGATTGCGTGGTCGATGTCGCGGTTGGCGGTGACGCAGACGGGGCAGCCCGGGCCGCTCAGCAGCTTGAGCCCGGCCGGCATAATGGAGCGAAAGCCATAGCGCCCGATGCTCACGGTATGCGTGCCGCAGACTTCCATAAGGTTGATGGCGCGGTCGCCGACAAGCTCATGAATGCGCTCGATGAGCTCGCGAGCCAGCTTGGAATCGCGAAATGCCGAGAAGTCGATACCGGAGCGCGCCGGCTGCTCGGCCGCCACTAGTATGCCTCGGCCGGGTTGGTGGCAAGCTGGTCTTCTTCGACCAGCTCGGACATGGCATTAACGAGCTCGAGCGTTTCTTGCGCTTCCTGCTCGTCGACAATCTGGATGCCAAAGCCGGCGTGTACGAGAATGTAGTCGCCAACCTGCGCCGTCGGCACGAGTCGCAGCGACACGGGGCGCTCGATGCCCATCATGTCGACGGTGGCCTTGAGGTCGTCGTCGCGTTTGACTACTTTACCGGGAACGGCAAGGCACATATTGTTCCCCTTTTATACGCTTTGCGCTGGACGGGCGCTCAATAATCCATCAGTTGATGGTAGCGCTCGCGGGCGCTGCGGGCAAACGCGCTACACCTGTGAGACGGCGGCTTGTGGGCTGGCCGAACAGCCTATTGCGGTGCGACCTGTGCGAGGCGGGTGCGTGCGACTGCCGCCTGACCGTAGGCGATGCAGCCGTCGTTGACGGGTACGGAGTGAGGAACCAAGACAGTGAGACCCATGCTTTTGAGCTCGCGGGTGAGGAGCTGGAGCAAAAGTCGGTTCATGAACACGCCACCCGAGAGCGCGACGGTATCGATGCCTTCGCGCGCACAGATTTCGCGTGCGATTCGTGCCGAAGAGCGCGCGATGGCGATATGGAAGTCGAGCGCGAGCCTGCCGGCGGGTACGCCGGCCCTGATTCCCTCCAAAAGCGCCTCAATAAGCGATCTGGAGTTTAGAACATGGCAGGCGTCCGGACGGGATGATTTGGTTACGGAAAAGCCCGCTATATTTCCGGTGGGGCAGGCGCTTTCACTGCTGAGCGCGCGCCAGGCGGCGGCTTCGAGTTCTATGGCGGGTTCGCCCTCGTAGGTTGCCTTGTCGCAGATGCCCAGAATTGCTGCCGCGGCATCAAAGAGACGCCCCATGCTGCTGGTACGCGGGCTGTTGATGCCGCGCTCGATCATGGTGGTTGTCACGCTGCGCGTTTGCTCGTCGAGGCTGTCCAAAAGCCGCGCGGCACCTGGGTGCTCGAGCAGGCCGAGCTCACTGAGCAGGGCAAAGGCGTTGCGGCGGGCGTCGCGCACGGAGGCTGCCCCGCCGGGGAGCGCCCAGGTGCGCAAATGCGCGGCGCGCTCAAAGCCGCCAAGGCTGGCAACAAGAAACTCGCCGCCCCAAATGGTCCCATCGGTGCCGGCGCCGGTGCCGTCAAAGGCGATGCCAAGGACACGCGCGTCGGTTGTAAGCTGGCCCGCGGCGATGGCCTCGGCCATTACGCTCGCGATATGCGCATGATGGTGCTGCATCTCGACGAGCGGCAGATTACATTTTCGCGCCTGCTCGCGCGCCCACTGGCCCGATAGATAGCTGGGGTGTAAATCGCAGGCCAAGGCGGCGGGCGCCAAATCAAAGAGATCTTCCAAGCGCGTGCGCGCAGCGTTCCAGGCATCGAAGGTCCCGCCGTTTTCAACATCGCCGATATGCTGCGACACAAAACAGGTTGCCTCGCCGTTCGTCCCTTCACGCGTGAGCGCAATCGTGGCCTTTTGTTGTGGCCCGCAGGCGAGCACGCAGGACGGAGCGCGGTCGAGCGCCGGCAACGGCAGCGGCTGGGGTGCATATCCGCGAGCGCGGCGCACGGGCATAACGGCGCCGTCAACCACGCGCACCACGGAATCGTCATAGCGCGAGAGAATCGCTCGATCGTTGCCGAGCAGCGCGTCGGCAATGCCGGCGGCAACGAGGCGTTCCCAGGCAAGATCGTCATCGGTCTCGATGGGCTCTTCGCTCAGGTTGCCGCTGGTCATGACGAGCGCGTGCATACCGTGCGACGCGGCAGCTGCAAGCAGAAGATGCTGAAGCGGGGTGTAGGGGAGCATAACGCCAAGCTCGGGCAGGTCGTGCGCGACGGACGGTGCGAGTACGAGGGCGTCGGGAGAATCGCCGTTGCCCTCGCCGACAGTGCGCCGGCGCAGCAGCACAATGGGACGGATACTGCCGGCGAGAAGCTCGCGCTCAGCGTCGTCGATATGGCACAGGCGCCCGGCATCGGCAAGACTGCGCACCATGACGGCAAGTGGTTTGTTACTGCGGCGTTTGCGATGGCGCAACTCGGCCACCGCCTGCTCGTTGGCAGCATCACAGGCTAGATGGAATCCGCCCAGGCCCTTGATGGCGACGACGCCACCGCTGGCCAGCAGCTCAACACAGCGCTCGATGATGGCGTCGCTGGCCTCGCGTGTGGTGCCGACGGCCGGTGTTGCGGACGAATTCCCGCACGCATCGCCGTTCACAGCCTCACGCCACGTAATGTGCGGCCCGCATTCAAAGCAGGCGTCGGGTTGCGCGTGAAACCGCCGATCGAGCGGGTCGGCATACTCTGCGGCGCAGGTGGGGCACATGGGAAAGCGATCCATCGAGGTTGCCGCTCGGTCATAGGGCAGCGAGCGAATGATGGTAAAGCGCGGCCCGCAATTGGTGCAGTTGATAAAGGGATAGTGAAAGCGTCGGTCGGCGGGGTCGAACAGCTCGTGCAGGCAGTCGTCGCATGTGGCGATGTCGGGCGAGATGAGCGTCGTGTGGGCAGTCTGATCCCGCGACGCCACAATGCGAAAACCCTGCTCGTTAGCGGCGTCCCAGTCGCCGGGTGCTAGGTCCACAACCTCGACATGCTCCACGCGAGACGCCGCAGGCGCATGTTCGGAAAGCGCGGCGATAAATTCGTCGAGCGACTCGCTTTGAGCGTGCGCCTCGATATGCACGCCATCGCCCGCGTTGAGCACCCAGCCGCAAATGCCGTGCGCCATGGCCTCGCGATACACAAACGGTCGCATGCCGACACCCTGCACAATGCCCGTTACATGGATATGCGCATGTCGCATGCGACCCTCCTTCGTTGAAATGTGTGCTGTTACAGCCCCAGGCTCTGCTCGGTGGCGGCGCAGGTGAGCTCGCCGTGTTTAACCCCGCGCAGGCCCAGCAGACGGTCAGCCAGCTCGTAGACACGTTCGCCGCGACCCTTAAGCGCCAGAATCTCCAAGCAGTTGTGGTGATCCAGGTGCACATGCATGGTCGATACGATCTCGTCGGTGTAGTCGTGTTGCACCTCGTCCAAGCGGCGCGTCAGGTCGCCGGTGTGATGGTCGTAAATCATGGTGAGTGATCCGATGACCTGCTCGTCGGGCGTTCGCATCTGCTCCTTGGCAATCGATGCGCGAATCAGGTCGCGTACAGCCTCGGAGCGGTTGGCCACGTCGCCGCGGCGCGCGATCTGCTCGTCAAAGCGGCGCAACAGGTCGTCGGGCGCGGTGACCGAAAAACGGACCAGCTCGGAGGCGGAGCCGCTGCAACGGCAGTCTGCGTCGCCGGTCGGCCCGTGCGAATGCTCGTGCCCGCAGGTGTGCTCGTGCTCGGTCACGCTACACCAGCTTTACGGAGCCAACGGAGTTATGGTCGGCCTCGATGGCCTCCTCGTAGCCCTCGAGTGCGTCGTGCGCCTCGTGGAGCGCCGCCATGGCGGCCTCGAGCTTGGCGCCAATGCGCTCCATATCAAAGTTCTCGGTCGCATGCAGCAGCTGATGGCTCCACTCGTGGGCGAGCTCGATCGTGTCGTCGACCTGCTTGACGCTCATGGCAAGCTGGCTCATGTTCATTCCGACGTCATGCATGGAAAGTCTCCTTTTGTACGAGTCTATTCAGTGGTTCAGATTCTACTACGCCTGCTTTGCGCGCCACCGCATAAGAAAACGGGTGCGAGTCCGTCCGACCCGCACCCGTTCACTGGGGGCTGTTTGTGATTACCATACTATCCGTGGTCGCGGGCGCAGCACCCGGCTCTCCGGTGAGCGGCGCAAAACCGTTCATGGACGGCAACACATGACCGGCGTATTACAGGTGCTTCTCCAGCAGCGCCTGCAGCCTGGCCTTGGGCAGCGCGCCAACGGAGCGGTCGATTTCCTCGCCGTTCTTAAAGACAACCAGCGTGGGGATGCTCATGACGCCAAACTTCATGGCCAGGTCTTGATTGTCGTCGACGTTGCATTTGGCGACGGCAAGTTTGCCGGCCAGCTCGTCGGCCACTTCGTCAACGATGGGCGAGAGCGAACGACAGGGACCGCACCACGGTGCCCAAAAATCAACCAGCACGGGAAGGCTGCCGTTAACGACGGAATCGAAGTTCTCGGGGGTAATCTGCTTAATGTCAGCCATGGTGACCTCCATAGCGCGACGCGGCTCGGCCGCGTAAAACTCAGTACGACCGTGCTTATACCCAACGGCCCGCAATGCAACCACTCGCGGTCGGCTCTTTTATATAATGGTGGGCACGCAAACGATTGGAGAGCGCATGCCCACGTCACAAAGCCAGAAAAAAGAAGCCATCGCCCAGGCGACCGAGCAGGAGCTCGCATCACTCGCGGGTCGCGGCGTGCGTATCGCGGGCAACGCGTGCTCGCCGATTGTGCTGGTAAAAGGTGATTTAGACGATGCCGAGCGTGCGGGCGGCGAGCTGGCTGCCGGTCCGGACGGTGCCGCGCTGCGCAAGGCGCTCGGTGCCATCGGCTACGCGCCCGAGGATTTCTGCGTGCTGGCGAGCGTCGCCGGCGCGGGCGACGGAGCGGTTGCGACAGGCGAGGGCCTGCCGTGCGAGCTGTTCCGCGAGGCGCTCGAGGCCTTGGACCCCGAGGCAGTCCTGCTGCTGGACGATCGCGCGGCCGATACCATGCGCGAGACCTATGCCGACATGCTCGTGGCAATCGACGACTTTGATACCGCCATGCTCAAGCCCGGCCTGGTCGCCCATGTGCAGGGTCGTCGTGTGCTTGCGCTCGACGGTTTTGAGGCGGCGCTCACTGACAAAGCCGCCAAGCAGCGCATGTGGGCATACATCAAGCAGCTGACCCCGGCAGCCGCGCCGCTGTAGCGAGGCTGGCGGCAGCCCCTACATCACGGCGCGCAGCTCAAACCGATCGCCGTTAATGCGGAACTGGCAGTTGCCGTTCATGCGCTCCACGGCAAGTTTGATGCTCCTGGTGCCAAAGCCGTGGCCCGCATGCCGGGTCACGGGCATGCCGTCGACCATGCGCGGCGCGCGGTCAAACGTGTTGGAAACTAACAGCAGCAGCTGGCCGTCCTCTAATCGCAGGTCAAAGTCGACGAATCGCTTTCCTTGGGGTGCGGCGCTTGCGGCGGTGATAGCGTTTTCCAAGGCATTTGAGAGCACGCTAAACAGGTCGGCGTCACCTACGTGGATGGTTTCGGGTACGGCGGCGCGCAGGTTGGCGGTAATGCCGTTTCTATTGATATCCGAGTTAAATGACGAAAGCGCGATGTTTACGGTCTCGTTGGCGCAGAAGCGGCGTACGGCGGTGCGGTCGCCGGCTTCGCAGAGTTCGTCGATGCGATCGAGCGCCTCGTCGGTGTGACCCTCCTCAATTAAAGCGGCCAGGCCGCGTAGGAAGTGGCGCATGTCGTGGCGCAGAATCGACAGCTCGCGCCCAGATTGACGCCAAGCCTCGAGCTCTTTGATGGCGGCGCTGTCGCGGGTTTCGAGCATCCAGCGCTCTCGCTCGGCGGTTTCCTTTTCTTCGTATTCGCGCAGGTAAACGGCAAGAAACATAAGATAGAAGGCACAGAGCGCAAATGCCAAAAACTCAACCGTCACCACCGAGCCCGAGCGGAACAGCGTGGTGTAGACGTTGGTGGCATAGTCAAAGACGTAATAGACGAGCGGCAGGATTAAAAGGACGCCCAGCTCGGTGGTGCTTTTAATCGCTAAGCGCGGACCGATGTCGCCGGCCCAATGCAACAGGACGGCAAAGACGGCGAGTGTGGTCGCGATGCGCGCCAGATAGTACGCGATCTGAGAATCGGTTGCGGCAAATGCGGCGATGCCCATCCAATTGCTGAACTGGCAGCTCAGATAGGCACTCGTAATGCCGAGCACGGCAAGCAGCGGGCTCAGGCGGTAGCGCGCGCACAAATAGATGACGAGCGGCAGATGCACGACGAGCGGATATACCTGGCGGGCGAAAAGCTCGCCGCCGACGGCATTGGCGAGGCCAAATGCGCATCCGGTTACGGCACCGACCAACACCAGTTCAAGCGCATGACGCCGGTTGATCTCGACACCGCACAGTGCCGCCGAGGCAAAGACGCCAAAGAGCAGCGTCGTGGCGTGGTGGATTGCCCAAAGGACCATTTCGACCGAGGAGACCATCAGTGTCTCCCACCCCCAAAGCGCACCGCAAAGTAGGCGTCTTGGAATCCCTGCTTGCAGCTGCGCGAAAGCGGGATGCACGCGCCCGAGCGCATGACGATGTCCGTGCGGTCAAAGTGATCGATATTGCGCAGGTTGACCTGGTAGCTGCGGTGGCATTTAAAGAAGGAGGTATTTTGCGCCAAACGGTCCTCGACGCTGCGGAACGACTCGAGTGCCTCGATATCGCGTCCGTCGCGCAGGTGGAAGACCACGTGCTTGTTGCGCGCCTCGGCATATTCGATGTCGGACAGGCGCAGGGCGTGGTAGCCAAAGGACGTTTTGATCACGAGCTCGTCGGTTGCCGCCGGGCGCATGCTCGAAAGCTCGTCGAGTAACTGCGCCAGGCGTTCGTAAGCCACGGGCTTGAGCAGATAGTCGAAGGCGCGGACCTCGTAGGACTCCAGTGCAAACTCGGGCGACGAGGTGAGGAACACCAGGCGCACGGCGGTGTCGGCCTGGCGCAGTTCGCGTGCGGTGTCCATGCCGTTGACGAGCGGCATGATCATGTCGAGCAGAATGATGTCGGCGCGCAATGCGGCATGGCGGGCCAGCAGGTCCTCGCCGCACGTGACGAGCGCAACATCGACCGTCGTGCCCGTCTCGGTCGACCAACGGTCGATCATCCGGTGCAGTCTATCTAGAAAAGCGACATCATCGTCGCAGGCAATAATCTTGAGCATTCTGAGCCCCCTTAGTAGTTCGATTTTGCCACATTGGGTGCGGACCGCTCGCGGAGGCGTGTCCCATTTGCGCCCCACGTCGCGCAACTCGCGCCGAGCGGTATTGCGGTGGCGAAAGATGCCTCCTGCGCTATCGAGAGCTCGGCTATCCTCAGCTTGCCAGTTCGAAAATGGACCTGCCACATGATTGAATCTTTATTTCAACTTTACACCTAGGTTTACAGCTGTCTTGTCAGCTGTAAACCTAGGTGTCATACTAAAGCCCCAAGATTCGCCAAAAGAGAGGGGCCTTGATGGCACAGAGCGCGAACATGGATGCGTCGGAGCTCGCACGCGATATCGCGGCCGGCCTAGCATCGGCAACGACGGCAACAGAGCGCGCGGCACTGGTGCCCGCAGAGCTCGTCGAGGCCATTCAGCAACTAAAAACCCAACGTGACGCGGTGATCCTAGCGCACTATTACGTGGCGCCCGAGGTGCAGGCCGTGGCTGATTACGTCGGCGATAGCTTCTACCTGGCAAAGCTTGCCAAGAGCCTGCCACAGCGGACCATCGTGCTGTGCGGCGTGGAGTTTATGGGCGAGAGCGCCAAGCTGCTCAACCCCACCAAGACCGTGCTGCTGCCCGAGCCGGGCGCGGACTGCCCCATGGCTCACATGGTCAAGCGCGAGACGGTCGACGCCGCCCGCGCCGAGTACGGTGACGACCTTGCCGTGGTGTGCTACGTCAACTCCACGGTCGAGATCAAGAGCTGGAGTGATGTGTGTGTCACTAGCTCCAACGCCGTCAAGATTGTGTCCGAGCTGCCGCAGCAGCATATCCTGTTCATTCCCGACCAAAATCTGGGCCGCTTCGTAGCCGAGCAGGTGCCGCAAAAGCACGTCATACTCAACAACGGCTACTGCCCGCGCCATCACATCATCACCGTCGAGCAGATCGTCGACGCGACGGAGGCCCACCCCGACGCGCTCGTGCTGGCGCATCCTGAGTGCAAGGCCGACGTCCTGGCCGAGGCCGACTACATCGGCTCCACTGCCGGCATCATCAAGTATGCCGAGGAGTCCGACGCGAGCGAGTTCATTATCGTGACGGTCCGCGGCGTGCTCTACGAGCTCGAGCGCCGCTGCCAGGGTACCGGCAAGAAGTTCTACTTCCCCGCGGTGCAGCCCACCTGCGTCAACATGGATCTCATCACGCTCGAAAAGCTCGTGCACTGCCTGGAGACGGGCGAGGGCGAGGTGCAGATTGGTGTGTCGGACGAGGCCGCCGATCAGGCCAAGCTCACGCTCGACCGCATGCTCGAGTACGCTGCGCGCTAAGCCAATGTGACATGAGGGACCATCCCTTATGTCGCATTACAAGGGAGAGGATTCCTGTGGAAACCAAACAATACCCCGACATGGAGTGCGACGTCGTCATTGCCGGCTGCGGCGTGGCGGGCCTGTACGCAGCTCTCAACCTGCCGACGAGCACGCGCGTGATCATGCTTTCCAAGGGCACTGTCGACGAGTGCGATTCGATGCTCGCGCAGGGCGGCATCTGCGTGCTGCCCGAAGGCTTGGACTATGATGCCTTCTTTGAGGACACCATGCACGCCGGCCACTACGAGAACCGCCGCGAGAGCGTCGACATCATGATCCGCTCGAGCCGCTCGGTCATCAACGACCTGCTGGCGATGGGCGTGGATTTTGAGCGCAAGGCCGACGGCAGCCTCAACTTTACCCGCGAGGGCGCGCACAGCCGTCCGCGCATTGCCTTCCATGCCGACATTACGGGCAAGGAGATTACGACCAAGCTGCTCCAGGCCGTTCGCAAGCTGGAGAACGTGCAGATTTTGGAGCACGTGGCCATGACCGACATCCTGACGGGCGAACGTGACGGCGCCACGGTGTGTGCCGGTGTCGTCGCCGTTTCCGTGGACGAGGACAACTCGGTTCGTCCCGCCGACGAGCTGGCAAATGCCGCCGAGGTCGTGCATGCCGGCGAGCCGTTTAAGATCCATGCCCGCCACACGCTGTGGGCGACGGGCGGCATCGGTGGCGTATATGACCACTCGACCAACTATCCGCAGCTCACGGGCGATGCCTGCTACATCGCTCAGGAGCACGGCATTAAGATGGAGCACTTGGACTACGTGCAGATTCACCCCACGGGACTGTTCTCGCCGCAGCCGGGCCGCACCTTCCTGATCAGCGAGAGCTGCCGCGGCGAGGGCGCGATTTTGCTCAACGCCGCCGGTGAGCGCTTTACCGACGAGCTTCAGCCGCGCGATGTGGTCGCCGCCGCTATTCGCGAGCAGATGAAGCAGGACGGTACCGAGCACGAGTGGCTGAGCTTTGCACCCGTCGAGCGCGACGTGGTGACCGGGCACTTTGCCAATATCCGCGCGCGCTGCCTGGAGGACGGCCGCGACATTCTGGACGAGCCCATCCCCGTCACGCCCACGCAGCACTACTTTATGGGCGGCGTATGGGTCGACAAGGATGGCCGCACCTCGATGCCCGAGCTCTACGCCGCGGGCGAGACGGCCTGCAACGGCGTTCACGGCAAGAATCGCCTTGCATCAAACAGCCTGCTCGAGGCGCTGGTCTGGGGTCGTCGCGCCGCGTGGTATATGCGTACCGGCGAGTCGCTGGCCGTGGAGCAGGCGGGCGATCCCGCGCTCGATGGCCGTCATCGCGCCCTGAGCGCCGACACCCTGGCAATCGATGATCTGGCCCGTGCCGCCGGCACGCAGGCCGTGGAGGAGTAGACCATGAATCCCATTACCATGAAACTCGTCGTCGATGATCTGATTCTGCAGGCTCTGCGCGAGGACATCACGTTTGAGGACGTGAGCACGGCGAGCGTGTGCCCCACGGCGCGTCCCGCTACCGTTGAGCTTATCGCCAAGGCCGACGGCATCATCGCCGGCTTGGATGTGTTTGCCCGCACCTTTGAGTTGCTGGATCCGCAGAGCTCGGTGCTGTTTGATGTTGCCGACGGTGACGAGGTTCACGCCGGCGACCACGTGGGGCAGGTGCGTGGCGATGCACGCGTGCTGCTTTCGGGCGAGCGCGTGGCGCTCAACTACCTGCAGCGCATGAGCGGCATCGCTACCTACACGCACAGCATGGCCGCGGCGCTCGAGGGCACCAAGACCGTGCTCGTCGACACGCGCAAGACCACGCCGGGCATGCGCGTGTTTGAGAAGGCGGCGGTCGAGATCGGCGGCGGCAGCAACCACCGCTACAACCTGTCGACGGCCGTCATGCTCAAGGACAACCACATCGATGCCGCCGGTGGCGTGACGCGCGCGATCGAGATGGCGCGCGCTCATGCGTCGTTTACCGCGACGGTCGAGATTGAGTGCGAGAACCTGGACATGGTGCGCGAGGCTGTGGAGGCCGGCGCCGACATCATCATGTTCGACAACATGACCCACGACGACATGGCTGCTGCGATTGAGCTTATCGCCGGTCGCGCCAAAACCGAGTGCTCGGGCAACGTGGACGCCAGCAATATCCGCGCGCTCGCCGACCTGGGCGTTGACTTTATTAGCTCGGGGGCGCTGACGCACTCTGCGCCGATTCTCGACCTCTCGCTTAAGCACCTGCGTCTGCTGGACGGTAAATAATGGACGCCCGCGAGCGTCGCCGTGCCATCATAGGCGTGCTCGAGCGAGCCAAGGAGCCCGTTTCGGGCAGTGCGCTTGCTCGTGAGGTGGGTGTGAGCCGCCAGATTGTCGTGCAAGACATCGCCCTGCTGCGCGCCGATGGGCACGATATCGTGGCCACCAATCGCGGCTACGTGCTGCAGGAGGCGGCGGGCAGCCCGGCTGTTCCCACGCGCGTGGTCAAGGTGCACCATAGCGTGGAGCAGGCAAGTGACGAGCTCACGAGCATCGTCGACGCCGGAGGCGCCGTTCTCAACGTGATCGTCAATCACCGCGTGTATGGCAAGATCACAGCCGATCTGGACATTCGCAACCGTCGCGATATCGAGCGCTATCTGGAGGGTATTGCCAGCGGCAAGAGTTTTCCACTGCTGACGGTGACAAGCGGCTATCACTTCCATCGCATCGCGGCGGAGGACGAGCAAACCCTCGACGAGATCGAGGCGATGCTCAAGGAGAAAGGCTACCTAGCAGACCTGATGCCCTACGAGGACGATCTATCGTAGCCGACGCTGCAAACGCCCCTAAGCGGCAATCT
Source organism: Collinsella sp. (assembly GCA_048387515.1). Lineage (GTDB taxonomy): Bacteria > Actinomycetota > Coriobacteriia > Coriobacteriales > Coriobacteriaceae > Collinsella. Next base: position 26,073 of record DBFMRS010000103.1, on the reverse strand, counting down.
GACGTTCAATCGTCGGTTGCGTACAAAAAGTACGCTTCCCTCCTCTTTCACGTCACCTTGCTCGCTTAGGGGTGTTTTCGCTGACGTGAGCTCAACCTGCGACGGTGCCAAATTAGTTATCCGCACAAAAAAGGAGGCCTCCGCGGCGATGCGGAGGCCTCCTTTTTTGTGCACGGTGTACTTTTGAGTGTGCAGGTGGGGGAGTTGTTACTCCTCGACGATCTCGGTGATCGCGCCAGCGGGGCAAGCGTCCTGGCAGGCGCCACAAGCGACGCAGGAGTCCTCGTCAGCGACGGTAGCGACGTCCTGGAGCTCCAGAACGCCAGCGGGGCAGGAGTCGACGCAAACGCCACAAGCGATGCACTCGTCGGCATCAATTACGGGATGAGCCATGGTAGTTTCCTCTCTGTTGACCGACGCTACAGGCGATGCGCGCCGGTTTGATTCGGGCAAAAACATACCACGGGAGCGACCGTTTGCAATACCCTCTGGCCGGCATCTTCATACCGTTCGCCGAGTATGCCAAGGTTTACTAAAAAACGCGCAGGTGGGGCCGTTGAGCTGCGTAAATGTTAGCTAAAGGTGACTTGAAATATAGGGCGATTGAGCGTGCTTGCGGAAACCGCATCCCATTATTTTGTCGAAAAACGGGTTGCAGTTTCCGGTTAGGCCCGCTAGCGGAAAATGCGAGCCGGTATCAGCTCTCAAAACGGGATACGGTTTCCGGTTGAGCCTTCAGACGGAAACTGCGACCCGGAATCCACGCTCAAACCGGGATGAGCTTTCCGCAAGACGGCCCCTAGGCACCCCCGGACGCAAACCTCAGCCATCTCTACATAGATCTCGATAGATTTGCCGAGAACTCAAACAGTGCGTCTACCTGCGCATTTAAGAACCTAAACTCTCAGCAATAAGAAATCTTATATGAATTGACTTAGATTTTGTATATTCCGGCCCATAAGGGGATACACTACATCCTGAAAGACAAGCCGAAGCGCCGCGCGACAGATCGTCGAGGCGGCGCGAACGCAAAAGAGAGAGGGAATTTCTAATGAGTAAGATTCTTGGTATCGACCTTGGTACTACTAACTCCGCTATGGCCGTCCTCGAGGGCGGTTCTCCGACCATTATCGTGAACGCCGAGGGCGACCGCACCACCCCGTCCGTCGTGGGCTTCCGTGCCGACGGCGACCGCGTCGTGGGTAAGGCCGCTAAGAACCAGGCTGTCACCAACCCCAAGAACACCGTGTTCTCCATCAAGCGCTTCATGGGCCGCAAGTACTCCGAGTGCACCTCCGAGATCAAGACCGTGCCGTATGAGGTCAAGGAGGGCCAGGGTGGCCGTGCCGTCGTCGACATCGAGGGCAAGGATTACACCGCCGAGCAGGTGAGCGCCATGACGCTCGCGAAGATGAAGGCCGACGCCGAGAAGTATCTGGGCGAGACCGTCACCGACGCCGTCATCACCGTCCCGGCCTACTTCAACGACGCCCAGCGTCAGGCCACCAAGGACGCCGGTAAGATCGCTGGCCTCAACGTCAAGCGTATCGTCAACGAGCCGACCGCTGCTGCTCTGGCCTATGGTCTGGACAAGCAGGGCACCGACCAGCGCATTCTGGTCTTCGACCTGGGCGGTGGTACCTTCGACGTCTCCATCCTCGACCTCGCCGACGGCGTGTTTGAGGTTCTGTCCACCTCGGGCGACAACCACCTGGGCGGCGACGACTGGGATCAGCGCGTCATCGATTGGATGGCCGATAAGTTCCAGCAGGAGAACGGTGTCGACCTGCGTCAGGACCCCATGGCCCTGCAGCGTCTGAAGGAGGCCGCCGAGAACGCCAAGAAGGAGCTCTCCGCCGCTCAGCAGACCACCATCAACCTGCCGTTCATCACCATGAACCAGTCCGGCCCGCTGCACCTCAACTACACGCTGACCCGCGCCGAGTTCGAGAAGATCACCCGCGACCTGCTCGAGCGCTGCAAGCAGCCTGTCACCAACGCCCTGCGCGACGCCAAGCTTAAGCTCTCCGATCTGACCGAGGTCATCCTCGTCGGCGGCTCCACCCGTATGCCCGCCGTCCAGGAGCTCGTCAAGACCATGACCGGCAAGCAGCCCAACATGTCCGTGAACCCCGACGAGGTCGTTGCCGACGGCGCTGCCGTCCAGGGCGGCGTGCTTACCGGCGACGTCGAGGGCATCCTACTGCTCGACGTTACCCCGCTGTCGCTGGGCGTCGAGACCATGGGCGGCATCATGACCAAGATGATCGACCGCAACACCACGATCCCGACCTCCAAGACCGAGGTCTACTCCACCGCTGCCGACAACCAGACCAGCGTCGAGATCAACGTGCTCCAGGGCGAGCGCGAGCTTGCCCGCGACAACAAGTCGCTCGGTAAGTTCCAGCTGACCGGTATCCCGGCTGCCCGCCGCGGCGTGCCGCAGATCGAGGTCACCTTCGACATCGACGCCAACGGCATCGTCAAGGTCTCTGCTAAGGACAAGGGCACCGGCAAGGAGCAGCAGATCACCATTTCCGGCTCCACTGCTCTGTCCGACGACGAAGTCGATCGTATGGTCAAGGACGCCGAGGCTCATGCCGAGGAGGACAAGAAGCAGAAGGAAGAGGTCGAGGTCCGCAACCAGACCGACAGTCTGTGCTACTCCACCGAGCAGACCCTCAACGAGCTGGGCGACAAGGTTTCCGCCGACGTGAAGTCCAAGGCCGAGGCCGCTATCGCCGACGCCAAGAAGGCGCTCGAGGGCTCTGACGTCGAGGCCATCAAGGCCGCCGGCGAGTCCCTGCAGTCTGTGGCCTACGAGCTGGCTCAGGTTGTCTACGCCGACGCTCAGCAGCAGACCGACGGTGCCGCCGGTGCCCAGCCTGCCGACGATGACGTCGTCGACGCCGACTACGAGGTTGTGGACGACGAGGACAAGTAATCATGTCCGCCCGTAAAGCTCGCACGGAGGCGGCTGCCGCTGGCGCCGCCCCCGTTGACTCTGAGGAGAAGGACGTGAAGATTCCCGTAGAGGCCGTCGACGATACCGAGGCCAACGAGGCCGAGGCCGCCGAGGCTGCCGAGAACCAGGTAGAGGATTCCAACAAGGAGGCGACGATGACCGAGGACGAGATGGTGGAAGCCGCTATCCGCGCCGGTGAGGAAGCCGCCGACAACGACTTTAAGCTCAAGTTCGAGCAGGCTCAGAAGGAGCTTGCCGACGTGCGCAATGAGCTCGATGCTGCGGCAGAGGCTCAGAAGGCCGCCGAGGACAAGGCAAAGGACGCTACCGAGCGCACCGCCCGCCTGCAGGCCGACTGGGAGAACTTCCGTCGCCGCACCGCCAACGAGCGCATTGCCGAGCGCGAGCGCGCGACCGAGAAGCTTGTCACCGCGCTGTTGCCGGTGATCGACGATATCGAGCGCGCGATCGACCATGCCCGCAGTCAAGAGCTTTCCGACGACTTTAAGCAGTTCGTCGACGGCGTCGATGCGGTTCATGCCAAGCTGCTTGATGTGTTTGCGCACGAGGGCGTTGAGCCCATCGACCCCAAGGGCGAGGCGTTCGATCCGCTCGAGCATCAGGCTGTGGGCCGCGTCGAGGACGCATCGCAGTACGACGAGACCGTCAACGACGTGTACCAGAAGGGCTACCGCATGGCGGATCGCATCCTGCGTTCCGCCATGGTGACGGTGACCTACGGTGGCGAGAAGCGCCCCGCACCGGAGCCCGAAGCGGCGCCCGAGGATGCTACGGCCGATACGGCCGAGAGCACCGAGGAGTAATTGAGAAGGGCCCCGGGGCAACACCCGGGGCCCTTTCTGGCCTAGTGCCATATGAAAGCATGGGCCGTCGTCTGCATGGGCGGCGGACGTAACAGGAGAGGAGCTACGATGGCTGCAGGCAAAACCTTCTATGACATCCTGGGCGTATCCAAGAGCGCCTCCGACAAAGAGATCAAGAGCGCGTTTCGCAAGCTCGCGCAAAAATATCACCCCGATGCTGGCGGCGATGAGGCCAAGTTCAAGGAGATCAGCGAGGCCTACGAGACGCTTTCGGACGAGAAGAAGCGCAAAGAGTACGACCAGATGCTCATGTTTGGCGGCATGCCGGGCGCGGGCGGCGCGTATAGCGGTGGCTACGGAGCCAGTGCCGGCGCGAGCGGCTGGGGCGATATCTTCGACAGCATCTTTAGCGGCAACGGCGCCTGGGGCAGCGATTGGGGCTCGGGTTTCGCCGGGGCTGCGGGCGCTGCCGGTGCGGGTGCGGGTCGCAGCCGCGCTCGCAAGGGCGGCGACCTGTCGCTGACCGTCGATGTGACGGCCGAGGACGCGTTTCGCGGCGTGACGCACAAGGTCACCTACCGCATTCCCTCGACAGGCGAGCAACAGACCATTACGGTCTCGGTGCCTGCGGGTGCGGTCGACGGCGGCAAACTGCGCTACAAGCGTCGCGGCGAGTACGGCGTTGCCGGAGGCGAGCGCGGCGACCTGGTCGTGACCACGCATGTGGAGGAGCATCCGCTGTTTAAGCGCAAGGGTGCCGATGTGACCATGGAGGTGCCGATCTCGGTCTACGAGGCGGCGCTCGGCTGCACGGTGGATGTGCCCACGCCCGGCGGTGCGACGGTTCGTCTGAAGGTGCCCGCTGGCACCCAGACGGGAAAGAAGTTCCGCTTTAAGGAAATGGGGGCGCCCGACGTTAAGCACCGTGGCCGCACGGGTGCGTTGCTCGTCGAGATCAAGGTGCAGGTTCCCTCGAACCTGTCCGACGATGAGCGCGATGCCATGACCAAGCTGCGCGAGGCCGACACGCGCGATTATCGCGAGAAGGTCAACCGTTACAAGGCGACGTACTAGGGCGGTTGCGGCGCACGCCCGCGCCCGCGGGCTTATGATGGACGATAACGAGACGGAAAGGGGTCAGGTAGCATGGCCGAGGACAATAGGAACAAACCGCTGTACATGATCAGCGTGGCGGCCGAGCTGACCGGCATGCATCCGCAGACTCTGCGCGTCTACGAGTCCAAGGGCCTGGTGAACCCCCAGCGCTCGGGCGGCAACACGCGCCTGTATTCGCGTGCCGATATCGAGCGTCTGGAACTCATCAACCAACTGACCGACGAGGGCATCAACCTCGCCGGCGTGGTGCGCATCCTCGATATGAAGGAGCGTGCTGAGGAGCGCGAGCGCGAGAACGAGAAGCTCCGCGCCCGCGTACGCCAGCTCGAGGAAGAGCTGCACGAGTACAAGATGCAGAAGAAGATCACCGCCCTGGCCCCGCGCGACGGCTCGGTCAACCCCGAGCAGGTCATGCGCAAGCTTTTGGGCGCCGGCGGGGATCTCTAGGTTACGCCGTTCTGCCGAACGGCGTAACGGCTCGACGCTGCGCGCCGCCCAGAGCGACAATTTGTCATTCAAAAGGCAAGGCATGACCAGAAGGTCTATGCCTTGCCTTTTTCATGCCAACTTGTTCGCTCTGGACGTCGCTCGCTGTCGTTGCCAAAACATCGGCGTTGTTATGGGTAGTCATTGGGGACGTTCTTAAATGACTAGTCGAAAGGGACACTCTTGCGCCAAGTCTGCCGGCCCACACCGGGCTCGTCCTGTACTTTACTGAGATAAAGTGAACGCAGAGATTCGTAACCCACTCGCAACCGTTCTATGGCACGATATTGAACGAATGTATGCTATGAGCCCAAATCTTTTGGGCAGAGTGGGAGACAGTATGGTTAAGCTGTACGAGGACGGCATCTACCTGCGCGGCGGCAGCGAGGTTGTGCCTGCGGCCGAGGCTGCCGAGCGCGGTATTACGCAGACGCCCGAGGATGCCAAGCGCGGTACCATTGCGTATTCGATTCTCCAGGCACACAACACGTCCGGCGACCCCGAGGCGCTCAAGATTCGTTTCGATGCCATGGCGAGCCACGATATCACCTTCGTCGGCATCATCCAGACGGCGCGCGCCTCGGGCATGGAGCAGTTCCCGCTGCCCTACGTGCTTACCAACTGCCACAACTCGCTGTGCGCCGTGGGCGGCACCATCAACGAGGACGACCACGTCTTTGGTCTCTCGGCTGCCAAGAAGTACGGCGGCATTTTCGTCCCGCCGCACATCGCCGTCATCCACTCCTTTATGCGTGAGAACTTCGCCGGCTGCGGCAAGATGATCTTGGGCTCCGACTCGCACACCCGTTACGGCGCCTTGGGCACCATGGCCGTGGGCGAGGGCGGCGGCGAGCTGGCAAAGCAGCTGCTGCGTGACACCTACGATGTTGCCTATCCCGGCGTTGTCGCCATCTACCTCACGGGCGCCCCGCGCCCCGGCGTCGGCCCGCACGATGTGGCGCTCGCCATCATCCGTGCCGTCTTTGCCAAGGGCTACGTTAAGAACAAGGTCATGGAGTTTGTGGGCCCCGGCATCGCGAGCATGACGACCGACTACCGCAACGGCGTCGATGTCATGACCACCGAGACCACCTGCCTGTCGAGCATCTGGGCCACCGACGAGGACACGCGCGCGTTTTTGACCATGCACGGCCGCGGCGACGACTATCGCGAGCTCAAGCCCGCCGATGTCGCCTACTACGACGGCTGCGTCGAGGTCGACCTGTCGAGCATCAAGCCTATGATTGCCCTGCCGTTCCATCCTTCCAACGGTTTTGAGATCGACGAGCTCAACGAGAACCTCGAGGACATCCTGCACGAGGTCGAGCTCGAGGCAGCCAAGATCGGCGAGGGCAAGACGCACTTTAGCCTGCTCGACAAGATCGTCGACGGCAAGCTGCACGTGCAGCAGGGCGTCATCGCCGGCTGCTCGGGCGGCAACTACGACTCCGTGGTGCAGGCGGCCCGCGTGCTCAAGGGCGCCAACACCGGCTGCGGCGAGTTTTCGCTGTCGGTCTATCCCACGAGTCAGCCCGTAGCGCTCGAACTCACGCGCCGCGGCTATATCTACGACCTTATGGAGGCCGGTGCGATCGTGCGCACGGCGTTCTGCGGCCCGTGCTTTGGTGCCGGCGACACGCCCGCCAACAACGGCCTGTCCATCCGCCACACCACGCGCAACTTCCCCAACCGCGAGGGCTCCAAGCCGGGTAACGGCCAGCTGAGCGCCGTGGCCCTGATGGACGCCCGCTCCATCGCCGCGACCGCTGCCAACGGCGGCATCCTGACGCCGGCGACCGACCTGCCCGAGGAGACCTGGGACGAGGCCTGCGAGTACACCTTTGACGACGCGCCGTACAAGAAGCGCGTGTACTGGGGCTTTGGCAAGGCTGAGCCTACCGACGAGCTGGTCGAGGGACCCAACATCAAGCCGTGGCCCGCGATGGAGCCGCTCGGCGACGACATCTTGCTCAAGGTGTGCTCCAAGATCATGGATCCGGTCACCACGACCGACGAGCTCATTCCCTCGGGCGAGACGAGCTCCTTCCGCTCCAACCCGCTGGGTCTGGCCGAGTTTACGCTCAGCCGCCGCGATCCTGCCTACGTGGGCCGCTCCAAGGAGGTCGACGCCGTGGAGAAGCGCCGCGTTGCCGATGAGGCCGCGGGCGACTTGGCAGCGCTCGATGCCGAGCTTGCCGGTGTGTTTGAGGCGCTGGCCGGCGCGGGTGTTGCGGCCGATTCCAAGGCGACCGAGTACGGCTCTATGCTCTATGCCAAGAAGCCCGGTGACGGTTCTGCCCGCGAGCAGGCTGCGAGCTGCCAGCGCGTAATTGGCGGCCTGGCCAACATCGTCCACGAGTACGCCACCAAGCGTTATCGCTCCAACGTGATGAACTGGGGCATGGTGCCCTTCCAGATGGAGGCGGAGCCCAACTTTGAGGTGGGCGACTACGTCTTTGTGCCGGGTATCCGTGCCGCGCTCGATGGCGACCTGCAGAACATCGCCGCGTACGTAGTGCGCGCCGACGGTGCGGTCGAGCAGATTGATCTCTATATTGCCGATATGACGGCAGAGGAGCGTGCCATCGTCAAGGCCGGCTGCCTGATCAACTACAACAAGTTCAAGGCCGCTGCCGAGTAACGCGCTTAATTGTCCGCCCGGGGCTTACCCTTTCCCGCCCGCTCACGCGCTTCGCGAGGGTCGCGTTCGGGAAAGGGTAAGCCCCGGGCTACATCTCTGCGTTCTCGTTGGGTCTTGAGGGACGCTAATAAATAGACTTGCTTGATGCCGCCCCTGTTATCGGGGCGGCTTCTTTTTGTCGAAAACCACCACAAAGGGGCCTGTCCCTTTCGTGGTGGTGGGGCGAGCTCGATGTTGCCGTGCTCGTTGAACGACATTCTAATGAGCGTCTCTACAGGATTTCATCCGGGCTGGCGGGTTTGGTTGTTTTGGGGATGCCGAGTTTGGATGACGCGAAATCGTCAACATTGTCCTTAATTCCGTCTTTGGTGTAGACAGTGACCATATAGGTGCTGTGTCCGAATTCGCCCTTGTCGCGTGTTGCCCAGGCATCCCAGTAGGCGGCCCGGCTTCGCCCTTTGATTTTTCCGACACGGCGGAGTTCTGTTCGCTTTAATTTCTGGTTGCTATAGATGGTTCGACCGGCCTCCTCGGTGAGCCCGCACTGTCCAAGCATCTTGTCGAGGACTTGGTTCATGTGGCGCTCATCGGTGTTTGGTGCGTAGTCGTAGGCGAGGGTGATGGAGTCGAGTGGCTGGTCGTCGATCAGATAGTTTAGCGCCTGAGGTTCAAGGCAGAAATAGGGGGAGCATCCGTCGACCTTGCCGAGCAACGGTAACTTGGACTGCCAACTTCCGGTGGGAATTGCATATTCGTAGAACACGCCACGGCAGACAAAGGAGAGCGAGGTGGCACGCGAGCCGGCGTCGATCATCCCGCAAAGATCGAAGGGCGAGGCGATACCAAAAGAAAAGGGCGTGATGACGATAAGGAAGAGCATCACGATGGGTATGGCGAGAATGGCGATGACGTTGCGACCGGTGGAATGAGACGGCTTCATATGCGCTCCTCGAGACAAAGATCTGTTGAGGATAGGCAGAAATGGATATGTTCAGAGAACAATTCAAGTTTAATCTCATGGCGCGAGATGGTCGACCGTTAGCGTCGAAAACCACCACAAAGGTGCCTGTCCCCTTTGTGGTGGTGAGGAGCGCGCGGCTTCTTTTGGTAATAGTGTTAGCTGGCGGTATCATTAGTGCAGGTGGCGAAGGTTTGCATTGTGGGGTGTTTTGCCGTGAGCCGTTCTGCCCGTATTGGATTGATTGTCTTGGCGCTTGCGATCGCTGTGGTTGGCGCGGGCGCTGTCGGTATGGCATTTCTACCTGCTGCGGTGACGGAGCCGTTGGTCAAGCCTGTGGCTCAATCTGTCGAACTTCTGACCGGCGACGACAAGCCCGAGACCATTACCGTTGATTTTGATGAGCAGCCGGCTGTGCTGGGTATTAGCAATTATCCGAGTATTCAGCTTGGGGCCATGCGCTATACCACGGATACAAGCCTGATCGATAGGGCGTCCGAGCTACTCAAGGGCAAAACATTTAAGCGTTGGTACGGATATGCGTCCTATCGGGCAAAAGCGTACGACATGGTTGGCGGATGTCACTCTTCCATCGAGCTGGACACTGCAAACGGCGCAAAGTTATGTGATGTCTCGTACGATCCGGGTTACGAGGGCAATGAGGGTCCGGGTATTTACATCATGGCCGGCGATGCAGCCTATGTCATGGAGGGCGACCAGGCCGAGCTCAACGATTTTATGGGTCAGTGTATCCAAGATGCCTATGAACAGACCTGCTTGCCCGACCCGCAGACTGCACGCGATAGTGGGTCTGCCCGTATATGGCTCTTCGAGGATGAGATGCCCTGGAGCGGCGAATCGGGAAGCACGGGTTCGGTAAGTAAATAGAGACTGCAACCACTACAAAGGTACCCGTCCCCTTTGTAGTAGTTCTCGGTTTGTCTCGATCTGTAACATCTTGGCCGCTAAAAGTGGGCCTGGTGTTACAGATTTAGATTTTCGATTCGGGCGTCTTCTGTTCGTCTCGATTTGTAACAGATGGAGCTCTATTTGCCGAGTAGATGTTACAGATTGAGACAAACGGGCGCCGTTGGCCATTTCATCTTGATTTGTAACATCTGGAGCCATAAACAGTCGCTAGATGTTACAGATTGAGATAGTAAGGGGACGAGGCCGCAGCGGGCGAGCGTGCCTGCTCCCTATCTCTCAATCACTCAGAAAATCTTATATATAGAGACTTAGATTTGTGTATAAGATCGTACAAAGCTGGCAACAATACTTCTCGAACAACGTGAAGCCGCCCCGTAGGGCGGCCGCCCCAAGAGAGGTGATTCCATGAGAATCGATAAGCTAGCAATGACGTCGCGCGAGGCGTTGCAGACCGCCATGAGCACGGCTGCCGATGCACAGGCCGGCGCGGTGGAGCCGATTCACCTGCTGTCTGCCCTGCTCGGTGCCGGTGAACGCAACATCTCCGTGATCATCGAGCGCATTGGCGCCGATCCGGTCCAGCTCGCGCGCTCCACGCAGGATGCCATCGACCGTGCGCCCAAGGTTTCGGGCGAAGGCCAGCAGATGGGTCTTTCTAACGAGCTCGTTCGCGTCATCGAGAAGGCCGAAAAGAAGGCCACCAAGATGGGCGACAGCTTTGTGGTGACTGAGCATCTGCTCATGGCGCTTGCCGAGGACAAGGGCGAGGCGGGCCGCGTGCTGCGCGACGCCGGCGTTACCAAGGAGCGCATCGAGCAGGTCTACGAGGAGCTGCGCGGCGATGACCGCGTGACGTCTGCCGAGGACAAGACCCAGTTTGAGGCGCTGGAGCAGTACGGCCGCAACATCTGCGACCTTGCCCGCGCCGGCAAGCTCGACCCTGTCATCGGCCGTACCGACGAGATCCGTCGTACCATCCAGGTCCTGTCCCGCCGCACCAAGAACAACCCCGTGCTCATTGGCGAGCCGGGCGTCGGCAAGACGGCCATCGTCGAGGGCATCGCCCAGCGTATCGTGGCCGGCGACGTGCCGAGCACGCTGCGCGACCGTGACCTCATCGAGCTCGACATGAGCGCGCTGGTCGCCGGCGCCAAGTACCGCGGCGAGTTCGAGGACCGCTTGAAGGCCGTGCTCAAGGAGGTACAGAAGTCCGAGGGCAAGGTCATCCTGTTCATCGATGAGCTCCACACCATCGTGGGCGCGGGTGCCACCGAGGGCTCCATGGACGCCGGCAACATCCTCAAGCCGGCGCTTGCCCGTGGTGATCTGCACGCGATCGGCGCGACTACGCTCGACGAATACCGCAAGTACATCGAGAAGGACGCGGCGCTCGCGCGTCGTTTCCAGACCGTGATGGTCTCCGAGCCTACCGTCGAGGACACCATCTCGATCCTGCGTGGCCTCAAGGAGAAGTACGAGATCTTCCACGGCGTGCATATCACCGATGGCGCGCTCGTGGCGGCTGCCGACCTCTCCGATCGCTACATCGCCGACCGTTTCCTGCCCGACAAGGCCATCGACCTGGTCGATGAGGCCGCAAGCCGCCTGCGCATGGAGCTCGACAGCATGCCGGTCGAGATCGACGCCACCACGCGTCAGCTCACCCAGCTGCAGATTGAGGAGCAGGCGCTCATGAAGGAGACCGATGACGCCTCCAAGGAGCGTCTGGAAGCCCTGCGCCAGGAGATCGCCGAGGTCCAGGAAAAGCTCAACGTGCAAAAGGCCGGCTGGCTCAACCAAAAGAACGCCATCGACCACGTGCAGGAGCTTAAGGGCCAGCTTGACGAGGCCAAGAGCGAAGAGGAGCGCGCGACGCGCAACGGCGACCTGGGCCGTGCGTCCGAGCTGCGCTTCTCCGTGATTCCGGGCCTGCAGCAGCAGATTCAGGATTCCGAGGCCGCGCTCGAGGCACAAAAGCAGCAGGACGGCGAGGGCCTCAACGAACAGGTGACCTCCGACGAGATTGCCGAGGTCGTGAGCGCCTGGACCGGCGTGCCCGTGTCCAAGATGATGCAGGGCGAGCTCGACAAGCTGAAGGGCTTGGAGGGTGAGCTGCATAAGCGCGTCATCGGTCAGGATGAGGCGGTCTCCGCTGTGGCCGCGGCCGTGCGCCGCAGCCGTGCGGGTCTCTCCGACCCTGACAAGCCCATCGGCAGCTTCTTCTTCCTGGGCCCCACCGGCGTAGGCAAGACCGAGCTCGCCAAGGCGCTGGCCGAGTGCCTGTTCGATGACGAGCGCGCGCTCGTGCGTATCGACATGTCCGAGTACATGGAGAAGTTCAGCGTCCAGCGTCTGATCGGTGCGCCCCCGGGATACGTGGGCTACGACGAGGGCGGTCAGCTCACCGAGGCCGTGCGCCGTCGTCCGTATTCCGTGATTTTGCTTGACGAGATGGAGAAGGCTCACCCGGATGTATTCAACGTGCTGTTGCAGGTGCTCGATGACGGCCGCCTGACCGATGGCCAGGGTCGCCAGGTGTCCTTCAAGAACACGATTATCATCATGACGTCCAACGTGGGCTCCAAGGCCATCGCCGATCTGTCCGGTAAGGACGAGGAGGAGATGCGCCATCAGGTCGACGCCGCCATGGCTCAGACCTTCCGCCCCGAGTTCCTCAACCGTATCGACGATATCGTGGTGTTTCATCCGCTCGGCATGGCGCAGATCGAGAAGATCGTCGACATCCAGCTTGCCGACGTTCGCGCACGCCTGGCCAAGGAGCGCATGACGCTTGCCATCACCCCGGCGGCCAAGCAGATGCTCGCCGTGGGTGGCCTGGACCCCGTGTTCGGTGCCCGTCCGCTCAAGCGCCTGGTCCAGCGCGAGGTCGTGGACGCCATCGCCGCCGCCATCATCGACGGCACGGTGCGCGAGGGCGATCAGGTGACGGTCGATGTCGATAAGGACGGCGGCTTTACCGTCGTGTGCGATAACACGCCGGCGGCCACCTATGAGGTCCCCGACGCCGAGTAGATTTTGGGCCATGCCTTAAAATCTGCCAGCCGTCTCTAAACGCCAAGGGCGGCGGATCCAATTGGGTCCGCCGCCCTTTTTCGTGCGACAATCGATGGTGTTGAACACAATTGCACGGCAAGGAGATATGCAGATGAAAGACGAGAACAAGACGAACGCACCGGCGGCTGAGACAGCGCCCGCCGCATCGAAGGTTTCGCCTAAGCCGGCGCCCAAGCCGCGCGACCCCTACATCCGTGCCGAGAACGAGGACGACGACGGCTACGATCCCTACAGTGACCGACGCCCCGAGCGCGAGCCAATGTTCGAAGCCGACCCGTGGCGTTAAAGTAGCCAAAAGAGCCCCGTCCCAAAAAGACTGCCCTCGCTGTGGCCGGCTAGTCCTGGGCCTTGATGCTTGGCAGCAGAAAAACTTGATTATCCATTAATCAAGTTGCACGCAATCTTGCTCTCTTGCTAATCAAGAATCAGTATAATCTTGATTAGCAAGAGAGCAAGATTGGAGAATCATGGCATTCAACGACTTGGTGGCCCAGAAAATAAAGGACTTTGAGCAACAAGGAGTTCCGCAGGTTTTTGAGCGAGACCTTGATCTGGGAAACCCCCAGGAGCCAAAGCGCGACAACATCGTGAACGTGATTGTGGGAGCTCGCCGTTGCGGAAAGACGTATCGCCTGTATCAGGAGATGCGTCAGCTTCAGGGCCAAGGTGTCGAGCTTGATCGGATGCTCTATTTCAATTTTGAGGATGAGCGTTTGCGTCCGTATGAGCCATCGCTACTGGCGGACGTGCTCGATACGTTTTACGCGCTCTGTCCTGCTGCTCGAACCGAGGGTGCCTACATTTTCTTTGACGAGATCCAGGAAATTCCCGAATGGGGTGCGTTTCTGCGGCGTGTGGTCGATACCGAGAAAGCGACCGTCTATGTGACGGGATCTTCTTCTAAGATGCTGTCCTCAGAGCTTAAGAGCGAGTTCAGGGGTCGTTCTCTTATACGAGAGCTTTTTCCGTTGAGTTTTTCGGAATACGTTCGGTATAAGACGGGGAGCGTTTTCGAGCCAGATGCGACCTTTTCCCCAAGCGATGCAGCGCTGCTTCGACATCATCTGATCGGATATCTTGAGCGAGGGGGATTTATCGCGACACTTGAGCAGACGCCTGCGGACGCGATTCAGCTGCTACAGGAATATGCGTCGCGAACGGTCGCCATGGACGTCGTTGAACGTTACGACGTTAAGAATCCTCGTTTGGCCTCACTGTTTCTGGCGCGGTGTATGGCATCTTCGGGACGAGAGCTGTCGGTGAATAAGGTGTACAACGAGTTCAAGAGCAGGCAGATACCCGTCAGTCGCAATTCGCTCAGCGATTTACTTGAGTATTACGAGGACGCCTACCTGTTGTTTTCTGTGCCGGAGTTCACGCGTTCACTTGCAAATAATACGCGGTCTGCGTCTAAGGTCTACGCCGTCGATCCTGCGATGTTTGGAGCATTCTCTCCCGCATCGGCATTGGATCAGGGCCAGAGACTCGAGACTGCGGTGTTCAATGCGCTAAGAAGAAGGACTCCTGCGGTGCGGGCAGGTTCGGTCTGCCGCCTGCTGATTAAGGAGAAGAATAAAAGCCATGAGGTTGACTTTGTGGCCGGGGATGCGCTTCTCATGCAGGCGTATAACCTGATTCAGGTGAGTGCGGATATGGCAAGCGAGAAAACGCGCGAGCGCGAAATCGCCGCCCTCGATGTCTCGATGGCCCAGTTCGATCTTGGCGAGTCGGTAATCGTTACCATGGATGAGCAGGCCGATATTCCATGCGAACACGGTGTGGTGCACGCTGTGCCCGCATGGAAGTGGCTCCTTGCCTAATCATCCTCAAAGTATCTAAAAGAGCCCCGTTCCAAAAAGACTGCCCTCGCTGCGGCCGGCTAGTCCCGAGCCTTGATGCTGGGCGGCAGAATTTGGGCGAGGTAGTCGCACTCGAGCTTGGTCGCGGCGTCTGCCTTGCCGTCTTTGCCGACCAGCACGTTTTTGATCTGGCTGTTAGCCTACCAAGAGTGCTGACGGCTCCGCATAAAGTACGGCAGAGTGCCACCTCGCAAACGGAGTTAGCTTGATTCGCTTACGCGCACTTCAAAGTCAAAGGAGTTGCTTTCGCCTCGATACGTCGCCACGGAATACTCGACGGGAGAGTCAAGCGCGTCTCGTGCAACGGTTTGGAAAATGATGAGGGGGTCGCCCTCCTCAATGTCGAGCAGGGCGGCGGTTGTCATATCGGCTTTTGAGACCTCGAGGTGACGGCGCGCTCGCTCGACTGGGTTGCCAGATTCGCTCATGGCAAAATACAGGCTGGTCTCTTCAAAGTTGACGGCATCGAAGTCTTGGTACGGTTTGCAGGGAATATAGCTTTCCACAAATACGTTGGGTGTGTCGTCGGCATATCTTAGGCGGACGAGTTTGTAGACGTCTTCGCCGGGCTCTAACTCAAGCTTGCCGGCGATTTCGGTTGTTGCTTTGACGCGCTTGAAGGTGAGGACCTTGGTGCGTGGCACGCGCCCGGCTCGTTTCATCTCATCTTCGAAGCTCATGATGCGCATGGCAAAGGTCTGATCGACCTTGGGGAGCGTTACAACCGTGCCGCGCCGCCGCCGTTTTTCCAAGTAGCCCTCGCTTACAAGCGCTTGCATGGCCTGGCGAATAGTTGACCGGCTGACGCCGTACATATCGCATAGCTGCATTTCAGAGGGAATGGCTTCGCCTACGGCGTACGTGCCGTTTTTTATTTTGGCGAGTAGATCATCTTTGATTTGGTCGTAGAGCGTCATTTTGTCATACCTTTTTAAGGCCGAAGTTAGAACGAATATAACATATGGGACAGAGCCATAAGGCTCCGCTCCGATGGCCGGGTTAATTTTGTTGGCTCGCCGATGCTGCCACTCGCCACCGTAACTCCTTTCGTTGCGCTTAATCATATATGTATGACCAAAATGTTGATAGTTTGAGTTAATTCCACTCCATAAACGGTATTAAATCAGACATAAACGGTAAAACGGATTATATAGCAGTAATATGTATGACAATATGTTAGGATACAGGCATGCACCAACCCCAATGAAGGGAGCCGTCATGGCACGTTACACGCTCGATGATCTCGCCCGCTTGGTTGATCACACCAACCTCCACCCCGACGCCACGCGCGAGGATATGGAGAAGCTCTGCCAGGAGGCAAAGGACTATCACTTCAAGATGGTCGCCATCAATTCCGTCCAGTCCAAGCTCTGCTCCGAGCTCCTCGCCGGCACCGACATCCATACCGGCGCCGCCATCAGTTTCCCCCTCGGTCAGACCACCATTGCCACCAAGGTCTTCGAGACCAAGGATGCATTGGCCAACGGCGCGAACGAGATCGATTACGTGGTCAACCTCACCGAGGTCAAGGCCGGCAATTGGGCCTACATCAAGGATGAGATGCAGCAGATCGTCGACATCTGTCGTGCGGCCGACGTCCCCTCCAAGGTCATCTTCGAGAATTGCCTGCTCACCGAGGATGAGAAGCTCGAGCTGTGCAAGATCGCAAGCGTGGTCCTGCCCACTTTCGTGAAGACCTCCACCGGATTCTCCACTGGCGGCGCAACCGTCGAGGACGTCCGACTCATGCGCGAGCACACCGACCCCCGTGTTAAGGTCAAGGCCGCTGGTGGTATCCGCACCGCCGACGCTTTCCTCGATATGGTTCGTGCCGGTGCCGAGCGCATCGGCTGCAGCGCCGGCATACCCATCATCGACGAGTTGCGTGCGCGCATGGAGCGCGACGGTATCGACGCCTTCGAGCTGTAAGGAGTGCATGTGGGACCTATCCTGCTCAAACCCAACTATATTTCCCCCGTCTGGTCGGGTCCGCGCGTCAACGAGGCGCGCGGCCTTTCCGGGGATACCCTATACGGCGAGTCGTTTGACGTGTCTGTGCACGATGGGCTGGTCAACGATGTCGACGGCGGCCCGTTCGACGGCATGCCGCTCGATCGCGTGATAGCCGAGAACAAGGCCGCCATCATGGGCGAGCTCAATCACGACGGCATCGTGCAGATCATCACGATGGATGCCGGCGAGAACCTATCCGTCCAGGTGCATCCCGACGAGGCATACGCCCGCGAACACGAGTCCGACCACGAGAAGGCGGAGTCCTGGTACATCCTGGACGCCGAGCCCGGCGCCTCGATCATTTGCGGCACGACGACCGACGACCTCGATGCGCTGCGCGGCGCAGCGGCGGATGACAGTGTGGGCGACCGCTACGGAAGGCGCGTTCCCGTGAGCGAAGGCGACTTCGTGTTAATCCCTGCGGGGACCATGCATGCGATGGGCGCGGGCGTATTCGCCCTCGAGGTCGGTAGCCTGGGCTTCAAGACGTATCGATTGTGCGATTGGGGCCGCGGTCGCGAGCTTCATGTCGAGCAGGCGTTCGACGTACTCGACACATCAATCCGTCCCGAGCCCGCGCATTTCGGCGCCTTCGATCCGAAGGCCCCCGCGAGTGTGCGTCGTGGCGTCACACACCGCCTGTTCACATCAGACGTCGTTGACGTCCGGGGCGAATGGGAGTGCCCCCTGGGCGATCGATATGCCGTGCTGTCCTGCGTGGGCGGCCATGCCCGGGTGGTCACGGACGACGGCGCCGTCGAGCTTCCCCGTACCGTCTCTGCGCTGATTCCTGCGAGTGCGGGTTCGTTCACGGTCGAGGGGACGTGTCGCGTGTTGGTGAGCCGCGTCGTCGATGGGCGTGACGCCCAGCGCGACGGGGAGTAATGGGAGGTCGATATGTCCGGATCAAAGCCTCGCGTTGTGGTGACGGGTGCAAATGGGTATCTTGCGAGCCTCATTCGTTTGTACAACGCCGATAAGTTCGATTTTGTCAACGTTACAAGGACCGACGTTGACCTTTCCAATGTTGAGGAAGTTGCCGAGTTTTTTGCCGGCCTCGATTTCGATGTCTGCCTTCATACGGCAGCTGACGCTTCGACTGCCCATTGCGAGAATGACCCCGAGGGAACGCATCGAATCAATACGGAGTCGGCGATTGCCATTGCGCGGGCCTGCCGTGCCTGCGGCGCCCGTATGGTTTTCTTTTCAACCGAGCAGTGTTTCAATGCCTCGACAGGCGAGCCTCCGTTTCACGAGGACGACGAGATGGCTACCACCACGCGATACGGTGCACAGAAGATGGAGGCGGATGATTGGATCAGGGAAAACCTCGACAATTATCTGATCTTGCGCCTTTCGTGGATGTTTGGCCTTCCCATGCCTGGGGCAAAGCCCGCCCCCAATATTCTGACGAATGTTTTGCATGCAGTTCGGACGGGAGAGCCGACGGCGTTTCGCGTGCATGAGCGGCGGAACATGACGTACGGTCTGGAGTTGGCAAACGCCCTGCCGCAAATCCTTATGCTGCCCAGTGGGGCATATCATTTTGCGAGCCAAAACGGCTTGAGCACGTATGAGACCGCGCGCCTTGTTGCGCGGCGACTTGGTTGTGCCGAGCAGAGTATCGATGAGCTCGTGCTTCCGGACACTACGACCTATGCTGACCGACCCAGGGACTTTCGTCTTTCATCTGAAAAGCTTGCACGAGCGGGGGTGCGCCTCGGAACGTTTGAAGATAGCCTCGAAAGCTGCTTGAAGGATTTTAGATTGATTTAGCATGTGCAGCGCCGATGGCATATCGGCCGCTCGATTCGAAGACCCAGCCGCAAGTTTGGCTGGGTCTTTTCGTGGGTATGGCTTGTGCCAGCGTTCGGCAAAAGCATGCTGTTGGAGCGCGGGCGTCCTTCTTCTGGGCCGGGGCTCAAAAATTCATCGGGCAGGTGGCTAAAAGAGCTCCGTCCCAAAACGACTGCCCTCGCTGCGGCCGGTTAGTCCTGAGCCTTGATGCTGGGCAGCAGAATCTGGGCGAGGTAGTCGCACTCGAGCTTGGTCGCGGCGTCGGCCTTGCCGTCCTTGCCGACCAGCACGTTCTTGATCTGGCTGTAGGTGTAGCGGTTGCCGGTCGTGAGCTCGACCAACTCAATCGCCTGGTCCATGGGGTAGGTGGATACGGGGTCCTGCGTGCGCCCGTTGATGGTCTGTGCCACCACATACGGATAGACGGGGCCGCTCGCGTAGACGGTGTAGCCATTGCCCAGGTTGGCCGCTCCCAAAACCGTATCGCCGTCGTCAGGCGTAAAGCTCTCGCCGTCGCGTACGGCGACAAGCGTCACGAGCGGCGTATTGGTATCGCCCGCCAGATAAATGCACAGCGTGTTGCCGTTTTGCCACGTCGCGACCTTGCCATACCACTCAACGGGAATATCGAGCTGATACAGGTCGGTTGCCTTATGCCGAGCGTTGGCGTCGCGGGCGGCCTGCGCCTCGCGTGCGCTCACGGCGCTGACGGCGGCGTCGCGGCGCGTGGTCGCTGCCTGCTGAAGCACCTTGGCGGTGGCGGCGGAGCTCGCGCCTCCCTCCTCGGCATATTTGGCGGCGGCATCGATCTGGTCGTCGGTTACCGTGTCGGCCGAAGGCACCTTGAGCTTAAAGGTAGCCTGGGCACTTAAATCCTGTCCATCGCTCTTAACGGTGGCCTGCGTCTTGGTGGTCGGGACGGTATAGATGGTGCCGTCGGCCGCGATGGGGGAGGCAGCGATGGAGAGCGTGTAATCGCCGGGCAGCAGTTTGATGCCGCGGCCGTGCTCGTCAACATAGAGCGTTTCGCTCACGGAGGAGCCGTCAGAATCCTGACCGCTCACCTGTACGGGAATCTTGGAGCCAGTGGAACAGTCGAGGCCCGCGGCATGCACGCCAATCTGCACTGACATCATCGTGTGGGCATTGGCGGCGACAGCGGCAGCCTGCTCTTGCTGATATCCGTTCCAGGCAGCATAGCCTGCACCGCCGGCGACGAGCGCGACGGCCACGACACCGGCGACCATCAGATTGCGGCGCTTGGGCGACATCTTGCGATGGCGAACCTCGGCCTCGCGTGCCGAGGGAACGGACGGCAGGGGAATATCGCCCATGGCGATGGTCTCGTCCACGGCTGGTGCGGAACCCAGGCCAGGAAGCTCGCGGGTCAGCGAATCCTCGGCCGGCAAGCTGTCGAGCAAGACGGTTTCCTCGCCCGTGTCGGATTCGGGCTGGTTGCCGGCCTCGCTTTCGGTGTCTTCGTGATCTGCCTCATCCTCGGTAGGCTCGACGTCGTCTGCATCCTGATCATCGGACTGCGCCTCGGCTTCCGGCTCATCCTGCACATCAACGCCCGAATCGTCAAACGCAATCTCATCGAGTGAAATTCGGTCTAAGCTCTCCAAGGCCTCAGCGCAAGCTTCTGCATCTTGGGCCGCATCCTCTTGACCCATCGTCTCATCTTTCATATATCCCCCAAGCTCAATATCGGGACAACAATGTACCCAAAAACAGAGTCATATAGAGCTGTCAGGCGATCGGAAATCTGATTTTATCTGTGCGAGAGGTTTCGAATATGTGCGTGGATGCGCGCAACAACAAAAAGCCCCGGAAAGCGGGCGAATCGCTTTCCGGGGCTGCGCATGACGCGCGATTGCGGCATCGGCTAAGTTTGCCTACATCCAAATGTGGACGGAATAAACATGTTACTCGGCGTGCGCGTAATCAACCTTCGCGCGGCGGGCGGTGGCCTTCTCCCAATCGCTGGTGCCCTCAAAGACATCCTGCTTGTAGGGGTTGCGGCCGAGCTTCTTGGCGCGGTAGGCGATGTAGATGATCGCGGCGACGTTGGCGACCAGTGCGGCGATTGAGACCGCGGTAGCGGCGCCGGGGTCGAGCGTGGAGTGGGTCACAAAGATGGACTCCTCCTGGAAGTACGGGAACACCTGGGCAAACATGCACCAAATAGCCAGCGTAAAGGCGCGGTTCTGGATCCAGCCGCCCTTGTTCCAGATAAAGGCGGCGACGGTGGGCGCCAGCAGCAGCGCAAAGCCGCAGAACCAGGAGTGGGTGGGCAGGCAGTTGTAGGTGTAGCAGAAGTTCCAGATATCGTAGGCGATGATGTAGACCCAGGTCATGTCGGGCCACAGCATGTCGGTCTGATCCTCGGAGGCGTAGACGCTCCACCAACCGGTCATGCAGAAGATGTTAATGATACCCGCGATGCCGTTGAACACGTTGTTCCAGCCGGCCAGCTGCGTAGCACCTTCGGAGGTGACCCAGGTGGACTGGCCCAGGACAAAGAAGTGATAGGCGCTCTCGAAGTCGGACACGACGGCGATCATGATGTTGATGGCGACGATCACAAACGGCCACGCGCGGAACCAATGCGCCTTGCCAATCTTGCCCCACTGGTACTTAATGGCGATGAAGCCCCAGCAACCGGCCAGCGCCGCGTATACCTTGGCGTAGTGGAACCAGCTGTTCTGATACACGTGGGTGGGGTTGGTGAGCGCCCAGTCGGCGCCCTGCGAAACGCCGATGGCGATGGCGACGCAGTAGATGGTCATGGCCAGCGGAGCCACGCCAAAGATGATTGCCGCGCCCAGCTTGGTGCGGCGGCCGACCTCGTTGAGCACGATCAGGCCAATAAAGACCATGGCCCAGCCGGCCCAGTGGATAAGGGTATCGCTACCCCAAACATCGAACAGCATGCTGCTCTCCTTTCACACGCCCGCGGCCCCTCTTCTGATCGCGGGCAGTTTGGCCAAATGTCGTCAGTTCCGGGGCTTGCGCTCCGGATACTTGGCGGTATAGCCCTCGATGTGGAGTGTCGAGGCGATGATTTCCTTGACCGTCTCGTCGGGCACATCGGGATGCGTGCGGATATACATCAACAACCCCATGATGAGGGTGTAGAACGTCTCGTAGACATGGTCGATGCGTAGCTCATGATGGGCGACAAAATCCACCACGGTGGTGTCGCAGATATACTGCGCCACGCGCTGGACCACGTTGTGCAAAAAGCCGCCGTAGAGCGCGCCGCTGCTCGAGGTGAGCGTGCTCGGCAGCTCGTGGCCGCTGGCGACCAGGCGCTTAAAGAGCGGGGCGACGGTGTCGAGCGCGCCCTCGATATCTCCGACGGTGCGGCCGGCATTCCACTGCTCGAGCTCGGAGATAAAGCCGTCGATCGCCTCGTCCATAACAGCGGTGACGGCGGCGTCCATATCGGCAAAGTAGTGGTAGAACAATGAACGCGTGCAGCCGGCTCGCTTGGTCACGGCCGATACCGATAGGTGGGACACGCCCAGCTCGGAGCTTACGGTACGTACGGCATCGAGGATCTCGCGACGGCGTTCGTCGCCCGTCAGGCGCTTTGCCGCGCTATCGGATGCGGGAACGGCATCGACCACAGAGGTATCTGCTGTGTTGTTGCCCATGTTTTTGCCGCCTTTCATCCTCTTTTGCCTGACCGTTCGCCTAACAGTCTTGAATATTGTTGACGGTTCGTCAATACTATTTTTGACACAATGTCAACTAATGGCGGGTGAACGGCATGGGGCATGCCCGGCCTGCAAAAAAAGAGGGGCGCCGCGGTCTCGCCGGGCTGCGGCAAGAGAAGGGACAACCATGATTCTCAACGGACCGGGGATTAGCTATACCGAGCCCGATATCGGCGCGGAGTTCGTGCCGCCGCTGCCGGAGCATCCACGCGAGGCAATCGTCAAGTTGTGCGAGCACTGCACCAACCGTCTACTGCATCGCGATGAGCTGCTGGGCTACGAGTACTGGTCGTTTGCCGAGGCCGCAACTGACGAGCAGGCCGAAGTGCTCTGCAAGATGAAGATGCGCCGTCCCTATACGCTGCCCGAGATGGTCAAGCTCACCGGCATGCCCGAAGCCGATATCGAGAAGATGCTCGACGACATGAGCTACACGGGTCTGCTCGAGTACAACTGGGAAAACCCCGAGCGCGCCAAGCAGTGGGTGCTGCCCATGCTGGTGCCGGGTTCCGCCGAGTTCCTCAACATGCGCGTGAGCCAGCTCGAGGAGCACCCGGTCTATGCCAAGTTCTTTGAGCAGGCGTCCAAGGGACCGCTGTCCAAGGCCACGCCGATGGTGCCGCCCGGAGGCGCCGGCATCGGCATGCACGTCATTCCGGTCGAGAAGGCCATCGACGCCGCGAGCACCTCGGTGCCGATCGAGCATATCGAGCACTGGCTCGACAAATACGATGGCAAATATGCCGCTAGCACCTGCAGCTGCCGCGCGAGCCGTCGCGTGATGGGTGAGGGCTGCGCCGACGACCCCGCCGACTGGTGCATTGCCGTGGGCGATATGGCCGACTATGTGGTTGAGACCGACCGCGGCCATTACGTGACGCGCGACGAGGTCTACGACATCCTGCGCCAGGCCGAGGACAACGGCTTTGTGCACCAGATCACCAATATCGACGGCGAGAACAAGATCTTCGCCATCTGCAACTGCAACGTCAACGTGTGCTATGCCCTGCGCACCTCGCAGCTGTTCAACACGCCCAACCTGTCGCGCTCGGCCTATGTTGCCAAGGTCGAGAAGGACAAGTGCGTGGCCTGCGGTCGCTGCGTTGAGGTATGCCCTGCCGGTGCCGCCAAGCTCGGCCAGAAGCTCTGCAGCAAAAAGGCCGGTGGACAGGTGCCCGAGTATCCGCGCCAGGAGCTGCCCGATGCCACCAAGTGGGACCACACCAAGTGGTCGCCCAACTACCGCAACGACAACCGCATCGAGACGCATGAGTCCGGCACCGCTCCCTGCAAGACGGCCTGCCCCGCGCACGTTGCCGTTCAGGGCTATTTGAAGCTCGCGGCTCAGGGTCGCTATGACGAGGCCCTAGCACTCATCAAGCGCGAGAACCCGCTGCCCGCTATCTGCGGCCGTGTGTGCAACCGCCGCTGTGAGGATGCCTGCACCCGCGGCCGTGTGGACGCCGCCGTGGCTATCGACGAGGTCAAGAAGTTTATCGCCCAGCGCGATCTGGACGCCGCGACCCGCTACGTTCCGCCCGTGGTGACGCCGACGCGCGCCGGCGGCTTCGACCAGAAGATCGCCATCATCGGTGCCGGTCCGGCCGGCCTGTCCTGCGCTTTCTACCTGGCCGAGAAGGGCTACAAGCCCGTCGTGTTCGAGAAGAACGAGCGCCCGGGCGGCATGCTCACCTACGGCATTCCCAGCTTTAAGCTGCAGAAGGACGTCATCGAGGCCGAGGTCGAGATCATTCGCCTGATGGGTGCCGAGTTCCGCTATGGCGTGGAAGTCGGTCGCGACGTGACGCTCGACGAGCTGCGCGCGCAGGGCTTTAAGGCCTTCTACGTTGCCATTGGCTGCCAGGGCGGCCGCCTTGCGGGCATTCCGGGCGAGGGTGCCGAGGACGTGACCGTGGCCGTCAACTTCCTTCGCGAGGTTAACAGCGGCAAGATTGATTCCCTGTCCGGCCGTACCATTGTGGTGGGCGGCGGCAACGTGGCCATCGACGTTGCCCGCAACGCCTGCCGTCTGGGCTCTGAGCACGTTGAGATGTTCTGCCTGGAGAGCGAGGCCCAGATGCCCGCCAGCGAGGAGGAGCGTCGCGAGGCCGTTGAGGACGGCGCTCACATCAGCTGCGGCTGGGGCCCCAAGGAGATTCACCTGGACGAGGCCGGTCGCGTATGTGGCATTACCTTTAAGCGCTGCACGCGTGTCTTTGACGACGAGGGCCGTTTTGCGCCCGAGTACGACGAGAACGATCTGCGCCGTGTCGATGCCGACCGCGTGGTCATGTCAATTGGCCAGTCCGTTGTGTGGGGCGACCTGCTAGCTGGCTCCAAGGTGGAGCTTGGCCGCGGCCAGGGTGCCCTTGCCGATCCCCAGACCTACCAGACCGCCGAACCCGACATCTTTGTGGGCGGTGACGTCTACACCGGTCCGAGCTTTGCCATCGACGCTATCGCCGCCGGCCACGAGGCCGCGGTGTCCATCCATCGCTTTGTGCAGCCGGGCTCCACGCTCACCATCGGCCGCAACCAGCGCCGCTACACCGCGCTCGATCGCGACGACGTTGTGCTCGAGGGCTACGACAACGCGAGCCGCGAGGTTGCGCATGTGGACCGCGAACGCGAGAAGGCTGCGCCGTTTAGCGAGTATGTTGAGACCTTTACCGAGGAGCAGGTGCGCGCCGAGACCGCCCGCTGCCTGGGCTGCGGCGCCTCGATCGTCGACCCCAACAAGTGCATTGGCTGCGGCCTGTGCACCACCAAGTGCGCGTTTGACGCCATCCATCTGGATCGCGATCGCCCCGAGTGCTCCACGATGGTCAAATACGAGCAAAAGCTTCCGAGCCTGGGCAAGTATGCTCTAAAGCGCGCCATCAAGATTAAGTTCGGTCGCAAGTAATGAGGTTCCGCCGTTCTAACGAACGGCGGCACTGCCGACGCTGCGCGGCGCCCAAGCACCCCATCTTGCCCCTCAACTTCGGCGCCGCGGGCAAAAGCCCAGCGGACGCCTTGTTTCGGGGCAACCTGGGGCACCTGGATCGCCGCTCGCTGACGTTTGGCTGACATCGCATCAACCGTTGTTGAAAGGTTTCTACCTTGCATGAATTGGGAATCGTTTACCACATCATTCGCGATGTCGAGAATGTGGCGCGCGCTCATGGCGTGCGTCGCGTTTCGAGCGTAACGTTGCTGTTGGGCGAGGTCTCGGGCGTCGTTCCCGACTTGCTACTCGACGCTTGGCGCTGGGCAGCAGATAAAAAGCCTATCGCGCAGGGCGCGGAGCTTATCGTGGAGCCCGTCGAGGCCGTGACACATTGCGAGGCGTGCGGCCGCGACTACGCGACGGTCGAGCACGGCAAGACCTGTCCCCATTGCGGTAGCGGCGAGACCTATTTGCTGCAGGGCCAAGAGGTAATGATCAAACAGATCGAGACTCCCGACGAGGACCCGGCAGACGCTGCTCCTGACGGCCTCTCCGACGCACCCGATGCCGTCGACGCCGCCAACCCACTCCACATCGCCTAACATCCAATGACTGCATGGGCTAGAGTTCTAAACATATTTGCTTCGGTTAGTCAAGTCATGTCTGTTTAAACAAAATGGCGGCACGCAGGCGCATTGGGATCCACCTAAAAGCGGTTTTAACGAACAGTGCGCCTGTATATGTCTTTGGAAACAATC
>DBFMRS010000102.1:0-2941 GCA_048387515.1 Collinsella sp. | reverse complement strand
GGGGAGCGCTCGATGCCGTGAACAGTGCCGTGGCGGAGCTTTCCCGAATGGCTACCGTCGATCGCAAACTGGGCGACATTGCCGATGCACTTTCGGATGCCTGCATCTCTCTTGAGGATTGCGCGAACGAGCTTCGTTCCTATCGCGATGGGGTCGCCTTCGATCCTCGCGAGCTCGCTCGCATGCGCGAGCGGTATTCCGACCTCAAGGGCCTGCTGCGTCAGTGGGGTCCGACCATGGACGATGTCTTTGCCATGCGCGACCGCTCACAAGAGCTGCTGTCGCTGGTCGATGATGGCGATGAACAGATCAAAAAGGCGCGTGAGGCACTCGGGAGCGCCGAGCGCGAGCTGTTCGCTGCTGCCAGGGCACTTAAGCGCGCTCGCAATACGGCGGCCCCGCGCTTCTGCCACGAGGTCGGCCGCCAGATGGCTCGCTTGGAGATGGGCGGTGCCGAGCTCGTCTGGGAGTCGCGCGATCTTCCCCGTGCTGAGTGGACGCCCGTTGGTCCTTCGAGCTACGAGCTGCTATACCGCAGCGGTGCCGGCTTGACGCCACGTCCCCTGCGCCGCATTGCGTCGGGCGGCGAGCTCAGCCGCGTCATGCTGGCAAGCAAGGTCGTCCTCGGTAACGCGGACGGTGTTGATACGCTGGTGTTTGACGAGGTCGATGCTGGTGTCGGTGGCTCCACGGCGCGTGCGCTCGCGGGCGTGCTGGCAGATCTCGCCGCTACGCATCAGGTGATTGTCGTAACCCACTTGGCGCAGGTCGCCGTCATGGCTGACAAGCATTATGTCGTCAGCAAGGAACCGGGCGATGTTCCCCAGACGCATTTGGACGAGGTAACCGGCGAAACGCGTACCGCCGAGATCGCCCGCATGTTGAGCGGCGATCAGTCCGAGGCAAGCTTGGCCCACGCAAAGCAGATGCTCGAAGAAGCTCGAGGTTAGGTCGTATCAGCGGTGTTGGTGGGACAAAATCGACTGAAATTTTTGTCCCACTACGCGTTTTACTCAACGACTTTATCCGGCTGGATGAGCTCCTCGTAGTAGCTGATATGTTCGCGAGCGTCTTCAATCTCGGGCAGCAGGAAGTTGTAGATGACTTCGATGATCATCGTGGCGCTGATCTTGGAGAACGCAAAGTCGCCCGTCGTCAGTAGCGCTTCGTGGTTGACGGTATTAAAAGTGTAGTCTGCCAGGCGCGCGAGTGGGGATTTGCTGTCGCTGCTGATGACGACTACGGTTGCGCCGCAGTCGCGAGCCGCTTTTGCCATGCGATTCAGTCGGCGCGATTTGCCAGAGTTTGAGATTAGCACGATAACGTCACCCGGGCGCAACGTGAGCGCAAAGCCGATTGATGTCTCGCTAATGGTGCTCGCCATGCAGCGCAGGCCCAGCTGCGAAAACTTAAACGTCGCATCGAGCGCGACCGCGTTCGTATTGCCCACAGCCGCAAACTCAATAACCCCTGCATGCTTAAGGGCATGCACAACAGCCGCCAGCGTATCGTGGTCGATCCCGTCGATGGTCGCATTAAGCTCGCTCACCTTGGCAGCCAGGATGTTCTTGAGGCTCTGCTCCATGCTGTCGAGCGAGACCTCGTCGGTCAGGCCTTCGTTGCGCTGGCTTTCCAAATCCCTCGCCAACGAAAACTGAAAGCTGCGGAAGCTACCAAAGCCCAGCTTGCGGCAGAAACGCGAAACGGTCGCCTCGGACGTGGCGGCAGCGCGCGAGAGCTGAGCGGCCGTGAGGCGTGGCGCCTCGGACTGGTGCTCCAATATATAGTCGACAATGCGCTGCTCGGACTCGCTGTATCCCTGATGGGTACTAATGAGGGAAAGTGCGCTCTTGCTACTATCGGTCATGGATGGCTCCTGGTTGGCATGAAAATCTAGCTTGATTTGCAATGCCATAGTATACGGGCATTTTCAATTACAAGATACACCTTGCCGTTTCAAGTGTTGATGGTAAACTTTCACTTGCCGTTTACGGTTATGAAAGAACCTTTCACCGGAGAATTGCGCCTTGTCTCTTCTCACGCGGACGGTAGGTTGGTATCTTTCAAGTGTGGAAAAACGCGCATCGAAGCGCGTGTAGGGGAGCGCCCGCGGGCGCTGTACTCAAGAAGGAGGGACACATGGCTAAGTTTGACATCATCGCCGCGACCGGTTGCCCGACCGGCATTGCGCACACCTTCATGGCGAAGGAGGCGCTGGAGAAGGCTGCTGCCGAGCGAGGTCTGACCATTAAGGTCGAGACTCATGGCCAGGTCGGCGTCGAGAACGAGCTCACCAAGAGCGAGATCGCCGGTGCCAAGGCCGTCGTTGTCGCAGCCGATAAGGATGTCCAGGCTGAGCGTTTCGCCGGTAAGCCCATGGTTTCCGTTGGTGTTTCCAAGGCCCTGTCTGTCGAGGCTGCTGGTAAGCTGATCGACCGCGCGCTCGCCGCCAAGGGCGACGACACGGTTGCCGCTGCCGCCGATGTCGAGGACGAGGTCGAGGAGAAGGAGTCCATCGGTCACGTCATCTACAAGCACCTCATGAACGGCGTCAGCCACATGCTGGTCTTCGTCGTTGCCGGTGGTGTTCTGACCGCCATTTCGTTCCTGTGGGGCATCACGTCCTTTGATTCGACGGCTGCCGACTACAACAGCTTTGCCGCGATGCTCAAGATTATCGGCGGTATCGCCATGAACCTCATGGTTCCGGTGCTCTCCGCTTACATCGCCGAGTCCATCGGCAAGCGCCCGGCGCTCGTCCCCGGTTTCGTCGCCGGTATGATTGCCATCCAGGGCTTGCCTGTTAACGCCGATACCGGCATGATCGACGCCGGTGGCGCAGGTGTGGGCTTTGGCTTCCTAGGCGGCATCGTCGGCGGCTTCCTCGCTGGCTATGTCATCCTGCTGCTCGAGAAGGTTTTCTCTAAAATTCCTGCGAGCC
>DBFMRS010000101.1:0-7017 GCA_048387515.1 Collinsella sp. | reverse complement strand
GCCAACGATAATGTCAGTCGAGAGCGCGATATCGGGCATGCGATTGCGGATGCGATCGACCAGGCCCAAATAGTCCTCGCGTGTATAACGGCGATTCATCTCTTTGAGGATCCGTGTCGAACCTGACTGGACGGCCAGGTGCAGCTGCGGCATAACGGCAGGCGTCTCGGCCATGGCGTCGATGGTCTCGGGGAGAAGATCCTTGGGATGCGAAGACGTAAAGAAGATGCGCTCCACACCCGTATCGCCCACGGCACGCAGCAGATCGGCAAAACGTGGCTTGCCAAACAGATCGCGACCATATGAGTTAACGTTTTGGCCCAGCAGTGTAATCTCACGCACGCCCTGGCGCACCAAACCGGTCACCTCGTCGACAATCTCTTCGAAGGGGCGGCTCTTTTCGCGACCGCGCACGTACGGCACGATGCAATAGGTGCAGAAATTATTGCAGCCCGTCATGATGGGTACCCAGGCGTGATACTGGGTCTCGCGATGCCACGGCATGCTCATGGCATCCGTATCCTCATGCTCATTGGTGCGGATATGACGCTTGCCGTCAAGGAACGCCTCGGCAATGAGCTCGGCCACATGTGCGATAGAATGCGTGCCAAAGATGACATTGACGTTATCGACATTGGTGAGCAGTCCCTCGCCATCACGCTGCGCGATGCAGCCGCCCACGGCAACCACACGCTTGCCCGAAGGCGAAGGCGGCAGGCTTTTGCAGGAATTGCACTGACCGTACAGGCGAGTATCGGCGGCCTCACGCACACAGCATGTCATGAAGACAACGATATCGGCATGCTCGGGATCGAGCGCCATGAGACAGCCATACGAATCAAGCAGACCGCTCACGCGCTCGGAATCGTGCTGATTCATCTGGCAGCCAAAGGTGCGGATAAAGTAGGTTTTACCGACAAGAATATCGCGTACGGAACGCTGGTCCATGTGCATAAGTCCTAACGATGGAAGGGAGGCGAATCGAAGCAAGCAGAAGCTATGCCACAGGCTTAACATCATCCATGACGACGTTATCCATAGCAGCTCGATTGATCTGGTGAACGTAGATAGAAAGGCGAATGGCCGTGCGCGACTCCCCGTTAATGAGGATGTCGGAGAACACAGGCGCGCAGGAAATATCAAAACCGGTTGGAATCAAAAAACCGCGCGCGATAGCCACGGCCTTAATGGCCTGGTTGACAGCACCAGCGCCGACACACTGGATGTTGACGGGTACACCATCCTTGACCATGCCGGCAATGGCGCCGGCAACGGACGCGGGCGATGATTTGCTTGATACCTTCAGGCAATCCATGAAGAAACTCCTGCGTTTAAAAGTACGTTTTAACTGCAATAACTGTATCGTACCGAGTGGACTCGGTAAAGGCACTATTCCTCTTTGGCAAGATCGAAGGTCACAGTGATTCGATCACGCGAAACACGAATCTTTGGGTCGCCGCAAAGGTTGAGATAGTACCGGGCGGCAAGGTCATTAAAGTCACGCTCCACAGCACGCGAAAACTGTGCCATGTCATCCTTGGCAATACGTAGCCCGCGACGATCCTTCGCAAGATCGACAGGAGCCGGCGCATGCGAGGACGAATCACGCTCGCGCAGCAGACGCGCGGTCACACCGCGAACGGGCTTAATCTGCCCTGCCAAAATGCGATGAGCCGTGCGCTCGGACATCTCAAGACCCAAACCCGAGCAGATACGGATAAAGTCCTCGGCATCAGAGGCAAGGCCTAAACGATCGACAACCGGAAGCTCGCTCTCGTCATCAATGAACAGGAGACGCGACGTATCGAGCCGACTTGACGCCTGAGCATAAAGGGTCGCGGCAATCTCAGACGGAGAACCAAGATAGACATCGCAACCACGCAACTCCTCGAGCGCAAACTCACAAGCAGCGCGAATAATATTATGCGGGCCGCGAGCACAGACATAACGTCCGTCCTCATCCTTGACGGCCTGGGGCCAGCTGGACTGATCGGCACGCTCACTGAGGCGATCGGCCGCAACGCTCACCTTAAAGGCCGAGCCAAGGTCGACACCAGACGTGACCACACGGGCCTCGTCGGTGTTCTGCTTGATCGAAAACAATGCCATGCCACGACCGTGAACGCCCCAACGGTCCATCTTCATGCTCTCGAGCTTGGAGGTAACGCGGGCATCGAAGATTCGCTCTTGCATATCCTGCGGAACGCCCGAACCGTTATCCAGAAAGACAAGCGTGCGGACGCCATCTTCCTTGGTCGTAGCGAGATAGACTTTGTCGGCGCCAGCATCGCGAGCATTACGGAGCATTTCGATGACGATATCCTCGACATGCTGAATGTCGTGCTTTGCCTGGCGCCGCTCGGCCTCCGAAACGCGGAGGCGGACATACCCCTCGCCAAGGTTCTCCTCGACGCGAAGGTTGCCCTCCCCCGACATCGACGCGATAAATGAGATGAGCTCGTTCGCGTCGCTCATGTTATTTAGCGATATCGACAGCGCGGCTCTCGCGAATCACGACGACGCGCACCTGACCGGGATACTCCATCTCTTCCTCGATCTGATGGGCGATATCGTGAGCCAGGACCGTGGACTGGGCATCGGAGATCTTGTCCGGCTGAACCATGACGTGGACCTCGCGACCAGCCTGCATGGCATAGGTACGCTCGACGCCATCATGGGAGTTGGCGATCTCCTCGAGCTTCTCAAGACGCTTGATGTAGTTCTCGGCAGACTCGCGACGGGCACCGGGGCGAGAGGCAGAGACAGCATCGGCGGCCTGTACCAGGACATCGAGCACCGTGTTGGGGTCGACGTCGGCATGGTGAGCCTCGATAGCGTGGACGATAACGGGCTTCTCGCCATAACGGCGGGCAAGCTCGGCGCCGATGACGGCATGCGGGCCCTCGACGTCATGGTCGATTGCCTTGCCCAGGTCGTGCAGCAGGCCGGCGCGCTTGGCGGTCACAACGTCCAGGCCAAGCTCGGAAGCCATCACGCCGCACAGATCGGAGACCTCGAGGGAGTGCTGAAGCACGTTCTGACCAAACGAGGTACGGTAGCGCAGGGCACCAAGGGTCTTGACGATCTCGGGGTGCAGGTCGTGGATGCCGGTATCGAAGGCAGCCTGCTCGCCAGCCTCGCGCACGCGCTGCTGAACCAGGTCGGCAGCCTTGTGATACATCTCCTCGATGCGGGCGGGGTGAATGCGGCCGTCGGCGATAAGGTTCTCGAGGGCAACACGGGCGGTCTCACGACGGACCGGGTCGAAGCTCGAAAGAACGACGGTCTCAGGCGTGTCGTCGATCACGAGGTTGACGCCGGAAACCTGCTCGAAGGTCCGGATGTTGCGACCCTCGCGACCGATGATACGGCCCTTGAGGTCATCAGAGGGAATGTGCACGGAGGTAACGGTGACCTCGGCAGTGTGGTCGGCAGCGCAGCGCTGAATCGCCAGGGACAGAATCTCCTGGGCGGTCTTGTGGCACTCGGCGCGAACCTGCTGCTCGGACTCGCGAATGATCGTGGCAGCCTCGTGGGTGACCTCGCCGCGAACCTTATCGAGGAGCTCCTTGTGGGCGTCCTCGCGGGTCAGGTCGGCGATACGCTCGAGCTCGGAGGTCTGCTTGGCGCAGAGCTCCTCAAGCTCGCGGGAGCGCTTCTCGACCTGACCGGCCTGGCTAGACAGCTGGTGCTCACGCTTGTCGAGAGCGTCGTTTCGGCGATCAAGGGACTCCTCGCGCTGCATCACACGGTTCTCGAGCGTACGAATCTCGCTCTTACGCTGCTTATCCTCGGCCTCGGCGGCCTGCTTGTTCTTGATGATCTCCTCTTTAGCCTCGAGCAGAGCCTCTTTTTTGAGGGTCTCGGCCTGACGCTTAGCATCACCGATCAGGGACTCAGCCTGTGCGTGTGCCGACTGGATCTTTTCGTCGGCCTCGTGAAGACTACCCTGCTTGGCGGTGCGCATGTAGGCAATGGCGGCGATGGCACCCAAAACGATGCCAACGAGCGCTGCGATGATAGGCATGCTCACTCCTTTTTATGGATTCGTTACACAACAAAGCGAACCGTCCTTACGAACGGCTCGCGACATTTGAGTAATATGGGCGCAGCTTATGCGGGTCGGATACAGATAAACATATAAACAAACTCATCACAGATGAGCACATATCACAAAGCAAATGACAGTGTTTATCGTACGTTGAACCACAACAACTGTCAAATAAATGGCCCCGGCACGGCGGCTAAAACGCGGTGAACGGCAGGGTCACAAAACGCATACGCCTAAACCGCACATTCCTCGCGTTCGGCATCGAGACGTGCCTTAACGGCATCGGCGGCGATGTGATACGAGAAGCCCTTGCCCATCAAAAACCGAACCAGTTTTTCGAATCCGCGCGTCTCTGGAACACGCCGCTTGGCGAGCAGGGCTGACGCACGCGCCAAATCGTCTTCGACGGCAAAATATTCCTCGGGATAACCGGGAATGTCATCGAGCACGACATGACGGCGCTTGAGCTCGGTCTCGATTTTGCGCTGTCCCCAACCGCGCCGCTTGCGCTCCTCGATAAAGTACGAGCAAAAGCGGTTGTCGTCTAAAAAGTGATACTCGGTGGCGCGCTCGACGGCGAAATCGATCGCGGGCTGGTGAAAGCCGTAGCGAGCCAGCTTGTCACGGACCTCACCCGTCGCATGGTCGCGGCGCGATAGCATCTCGGTCACCATGGTAAGTGCACATTTACGCTCGATGAGCTGCACCGCCTCACGAAAGTTGTCCCAATCACAGGGAAGATCGATGCGGTTTTTGACATACAGCCGCGCGACCCGCACGGGAATCCAAATGGACCGCTCAAAACCGCCCTCAAGCTCACAATCGATATGTGCGCAAGGCTTTTTGGACGCATACCCGCTCGAGAACGAGGAGGCCGCCTTCTTATCGGGAAAGACGACCGTGGCCTCGGTCACCGTATACGACATGAGCGTAACCGCTACTCGTCGTCATCATCGAGCATGGCGGAACCATCGATGGCGTAAAGCTCGTCAAACTCCTCAGGCGCAGGCTGATCGGTCAGCTCGACCTCGGACGGAGCATCGTCATCAAACTCAAGTCCACAGGCAAGGCGGACCTTATGCTCAATCTCGTCGGCACAATCGGGGTGTTCGCGCAGGAACGCCTTGGCGGCCTCGCGACCGTTGCCGAGCTTGTCCTCGCCATAGGCAAACCAGGAGCCCATCTTCTTGCAGATACCGCACTCGACAGCCATGTCCAGAATCGAGCCCTCCTTAGAGATGCCCGTACCGTACATGATGTCGAACTCAGCAGATCGGAACGGAGCTGCCACCTTGTTCTTAACGACCTTGGCGCGCACGCGGTTACCGATAACCTCGTCCTTAAGCTTAATGCTGTCGATGCGGCGAATATCGATACGTACCGAAGAGAAGAACTTAAGGGCGCGGCCGCCCGTCGTGGTCTCGGGGTTGCCGAACATGACACCGATCTTCTCACGCAGCTGGTTAATGAAGATGCACGTCGTGTTGGACTTGGACAGCGAGCCGGCGAGCTTGCGGAGCGCCTGGCTCATCAGGCGAGCCTGAAGACCGACCGTAGTGTCGCCGATTTCTCCCTCGATCTCGGCACGCGGGGTCAGCGCGGCGACGGAGTCGACGACGATGGCATCGATGGCGCCGGAACGCACGAGCATGTCAACAATCTCGAGCGCCTGCTCGCCCGTATCGGGCTGGGAAATGAGCACCTCGTCGATATCCACACCGATGCGCGCGGCATACGTGGGATCAAGCGCGTGCTCGGCATCGATAAATGCCACAACGCCACCCATTGCCTGGGCCTCTGCCAAAATCTCGAGCGAAAGCGTAGTCTTACCGGAGGACTCAGGACCGTAAATCTCGACGATACGTCCGCGCGGCACACCGCCGATACCCAGAGCGGCATCGAGTGCCAGAGCGCCCGTAGGGATGGCCTCGACCTCGAGCTCGGGACCACCGTCGCCGTACCTCATGATGGAACCCTGGCCGAATTTCTTCTCGATCTCGGCCTTGGTGGTGGCGATCATCTCATCGCGCTCTTTACCCGTCGTGCGAGCATGAACGGTACGTACGGGACCTGAATTCTTGGCCATGAATAGCCCTCCTCTTAACAACCTGCATCGATAATAAACGAACGGCTGTTCGTGGTCAACCGTTCAGGCCAATCATATGCAGGCGGTCTTTCCAAAACCCAACCAAACGCCGACCAAACACTGACCAAATGCTTGACCACAAAGGACCAAATATGAACAAGGCAGGCAAAAATACATCTACAACCAGCACAAACGCCAAATGAGCTTAAGGTCCCTATCTCCACAATTAAGGGGCTCGGAGGCCCCTTAAAACACGTCTATTCCATAGAGTTGAGCACAAGGGCAATGCGACCCAATGCCTCCGTGACCGCATGGGCACGAACACACGAACGGTCACCCTCATAGTGGCAGCGCACAGAGTCCACGACCGGCACGCCCCCATCGGCGGAACGATGCGCCCAGCCAATATAGAAAGTGCCCGCCGGATCGTCCTCAGTGCCACCGCCGGGGCCGGCATAACCCGTTGCGCTCACTGCAATATCGCTCTGGTACAGCTCCAGCGAACCCGACGCCATCTCGCGCGCAGTCTGATGCGACACCGCAGTGTAGCGGTCGAGCGTCTCCTGCTCAACACCCAGCACGCGATGCTTAATCTCATCGCAGTAGGTCACCGCACCGCCACGCAGCACCGCCGAGGCACCAGGGATATCGGCGATCGTCGAGGCGATCATGCCAGCTGTCAGAGATTCAGCCGTCGAAACCGTCACACCACGAAAGCTTGCACGCTCGACAATATCGCGTGCGAGCTCTTCGTTATGCGCGGCAATCTGCTCAAATGATTCCGTCATGCCTACCAGGACCTAGACGGAAAAGACTATCTTGCGGCAGTTCCAGAAGTACTGGGCGCCCGAGATAACGGTCAAGACAACGGCAACGGCAT
>DBFMRS010000100.1:0-9317 GCA_048387515.1 Collinsella sp. | reverse complement strand
CAAAACGGCCTAGGGTGGGACAAATTTAAGGATTTAGTAAAGACTAGCTTGGGAATCTAAAATCCTTGGAATGAAAACGGGGTGTGACCGATTTTGGTCACACCCCTTACAAAAATGTCAATGTTGGTCTAACAGAGCCTTTTCTTTTAGGTAGCGGAGGTATCGACGACGCCGGTCGCATTGGCAACCGCGACTATGACGATCATGCATAGGAGCAGCACACCCAATGCCTTGAGCCAGAGTTTCGCGAGTTTCTTGCCGCGATAGCTGTCGAGCAGCGCGAATCGCCGACGAAGACGGCGCTTATCGAGCAGCGCAAAATGCATAAGCACCATAAGGCCATCGACAAAGAAAAAATACTCGATTATGAGAAGCCACGTCGGGTAGCTTTGGTTTGCTC
The DNA here is from genome assembly GCA_048387515.1 of Collinsella sp. Taxonomy (GTDB): domain Bacteria; phylum Actinomycetota; class Coriobacteriia; order Coriobacteriales; family Coriobacteriaceae; genus Collinsella. Next base: position 8,917 of record DBFMRS010000100.1, on the reverse strand, counting down.
CGGTGGGATGAAAGACGGCAAAGTGACTTCCGGCAAAGAACACAAGCAGCGAGAAGCAGACGAGCGTATTCCAAATGCGCCCCAAAGACTCCGGAACGCGAGAGAGCAGACCGCATGCAGCGGAGGCGGCAGGCCTAGGAAGCCCCGCGGGGTTCTGGAGCCCTTGGGGCGTCAACACCGTCTCCGAGGCCGGAGTACGGACAGCCACAGGCGCAAGAGGCCGCACGGGGCGACTTAGATCGTATGCCGCGCGCGTCGCCCGTCCCAATGCTTCCGCACTCGCAAAACGCTTGGCCGGGTCGAGCGCCATCGACATGCAGATGACATCGGCAAGTGGAGCGGGAATGCCACGCGCCTCGCATTGCTCGCGCAGGTCGAGCCCTGGTTTAGGGTCGACTCCCGTCAAGCAGAAGAACAACAGGGCGCCAAGTGCGTAGACGTCGCTTCGCACGCTCGTCTGCCCAAACCCATACTGCTCGGGCGGCGCATAGGGCCGTGTCCCAAACTTGACGGTGTCGGCATCGGCGCCGTCGCGCCATACGCGAGCGATCCCCAAGTCGATAATCACCAGCGATGAAAATGTCAGGCCGTCATCAGGCGTATAGTTGGCACCTGTCACGATGATATTCGACGGCTTGAGGTCACGATGGATCACCGGCGCCGACGTCTCCCCCGCTATTGCAAAACCGGCGTGGAGCTCGCCCACGGCATCGCATAGGGCAGGATACAATTCACGCGCATAATCGGGGGTGGCTCCCAGACGGTCCACCAGCGCCCCGAGCGTCTCCCCTTCGATGTATTCCATAACCACGTTGAGCTCGTCGCCCACACGACGACAATCGACGATTCTGGGCAGGTGCTCAAAACGCCTGCCTGCCCGCTGAGCGGCAAACAGACGCTCGTATGCCCCGCCGATTTGAGCCGAAGCATCGATGCGTTTACGGACAAAGGGGCCGAGCGAACCACCGCCGGTTCCTTCAAAGTACACGAGCTCGGTTGCTTCAACGGACGAGCGCTTAAGTACACGCTCCACGCGATAGCTGTCGTCGCGATCGAGCGACGCCAGGTGCTCGGCAAGCGCTGCGGTCAGCTCGTCATCGGAATATGTTGGGCTCTGAGTATCCATAGCCTCCATCATAGCGCAGGGCGCAGACACCCCATGGCATCCGCGCCCCGTTCGTTTGCATCGTTGTTCGACAGCTCTACCGGCTCAGATATCAGCCGCTAACTCACCGTCTCCTCGCCAAAGCGATACAGCTCCTCGTTGACCTTTTGGAGGCTGCACCCGCGATCGATGCAAAAGATGATAATCGCATCGCGGCGGTCCTTACAGTTAAGGACGCTTACCCCGGCAGCCGTCAACGCACGGTTGGTCTCTTTGAGCGTCAACGCCATCGCAAAGGAAATCTGCAGCACCTTATTGCGACTCGGATGACGCGCGCCGGTAAAGATCTGATAGCCAAAGGTCTCATTGAGATCGGCCATACGGACCACGCGCGAGCGCTCCAAGCCCTTTTCCTGCAGCAGCTGCTTCAGGTAGTCCGAAAGCGACGGGGCGGCAAAGTCGTGTTCTTTGATATAACCATCGATGTTTGGCGCGTCGAGAAGCTCATTGAGTAACTCGTCAGTCAGCTTTTTATCGGGCATACGACTTCACCTCCCATACGGCGCAACGGTAGCGACATGCTAGGCCAACACCCAGCTTGCAGTTGCAGACTTATCAAACATGTTGGCAAAATACAGTGCCTTCTTGATATCGCCATCAAAGTAGATATTGCCCGCCACAGAGCCACCAGCGGCAAGGGTACCAGACTGCAGCTCATCGGAGCCCTCGCTGTAGTAACCCTGATTCTGCTGAGCGCCGTTGGCGTCCTCGCCCTTCCAGTCGTAGATGTTGTAATCTGCGCCCTCATCGCCATTGTTGACGTACGTGACGTGAATGCCCGTCATGGTCGAACCGTCATAATTTGTGAGGCCGGGCTGGACGGAATCGACAACGACGGAAAGACCGGCAGCCGTGGTCACCGTCGCACCAACCGCCAGGTCAGTCGTAGACTGCTCTTCCTTCTTCGTCTCTTCCTTCTTGTCGTCATCGCCAGCGTCCTCGGTGACGGTCGCCTTATCGCTACCACAACCGGCAAGAAGACCGGCAGTCCCCAAGGCGACGGTGGCGAATGCGCCCAGTGCAGCGCGACGGCTCAGCAGCACTTCGTTTTCGAGCTTTTTCATCATGCATCCTTCCTACGATCCGGCCACCGTGCCGGCACACAGCACATCGTAGGAAGGATTGAACTTGGATTCATTAGCTGAGAGCTAAGGTTGCGGTAAACGGCCAATGCGGTTATCCAAGCGCCGAACAAACGCGCTTTACGCGACCGTCTGCAGGCAACATCAACCCACCGTGACGGATTCCCCGGTAAAGGTGCTCACAAGCAACAGGATAAAGAAGGCCAAATAACTGATGCTCAATAGGTAGGCGACGACCAAAAAGATAGTCCATCCAACATTGGTCTTACCATCGGCACGACGTTGCTCGCGATTGCGGCAGAGCCAAATCGTCACGCCAATAGCCACAATCAGCAGCACGAGCGCCGCCGCGGCAAGCTCAGCAAGCACAAACATCAAGCCAACGCTCACGACGATGACCGGAATCAGCAGCAAGCCACACCCACATCCACCCGGACTATACACGGCAGTCTGTCGGCGTCGTTCCATCGTCACTCCAACCTCAATATCTTTGAGCACTACAACGCAACAGCCTGCTGGACAGGAACGATCTTATCCAGCTCCGGTTCGATCCGCCTTTTCTCGGCCTCAAGGTCAAACGCCACCTGAGCGCGCAGCCAATAACCATCCGTCAGGCCAAAATAACGGCAAAGACGGAGGTCGGTGTCGGCCGTCACGCGACGTTTTCCCAAGACAATCTGCCCGATACGCTGAGCCGGAATCCCAGTCTCTTTCGCAAGGCGATATTGAGAAATGCCCATGGGAACAAGAAACTCCTCTTTGAGAAGCTCACCAGGAGTCACCGGCGACAGCAAATCGGCCGAAGTCTCATCACTTGTGATAATCGACGATTTCGACATTCCAAGCCATCTCCTGTCTCCACTCAAAACAGACCCGATAGCGCTCGTTAACACGGATGCTATATTGACCGGCACGATCGCCCTTCAAAGCTTCCAGGCGGTTGCCCGGTGGAACGCGAAGATCATCAAGCGAAGCACAAACCTGCAGTTGGCGAATCTTCCTCAACGCAACACGCTCAAAGGGCACGAACCTCCTGACCCGCACACCCATGGCAAAGCGTTCGGTATCCTCATCTTTATACGATGCAATCATAGTATCGCCTTACGTTAGTAACGTCAAACGTTTCTATAGACTTACATCTCTATTATATCGTACGTTTGTTCGTGTTTTCTAGAACAAATAGTCCTTTGCGCCTTAGTCAAGCAAAAGCAATCGTTTGTAGACATCGAGGCCTTTGAGAAGGATTTCCTCGTCGAAGAGCATGCTATCGGTATGCAGAGCGCTTGTGGCATAGGCGGGACAGCCATCCGAATCACTCGGGTTGTCTTGGTCCTCTGGCATACCCGTGCCCAGCAGGAAAAACACGCCCGGCAGATGGCGTTGATAGAACGCGAAATCCTCGGCGATCAGCAGCGGTTCCTCCACAAGCTGCAGCCCGGGCAAGGCAGGCGCGACGCTGGCAAACAACTCGGGGTCGTTGTCGACCGGTGGATAGCCCTCGGCAAAGTCGAGGTCATACGTGCAGCCCGTTGCGGTGCACGCCTCGTCGAGCACACGGCGTACGCCCTCGCGCGCACGGTCGAACATGGCGTCCGTAAACACACGCAAGCTACCGGCAACATGGGCCTCCCCCGCCACCGCATTGCAGACGGTGCCCGCCTGCAGCAGGCCGAACTTGCCAATGCAGGGCTCATCGGCACCCAGCTCATCCATCAGCCCGCGCTCGGCAACCAAAAACTTCGCTGCCGCCAGCGCCGCATCGTGCGACTCCCCAACCGGCACACCATAGGTCTTAGCGATATGGGTGCTCGTCCCGTGAATATGAATGTGTGTCTCACTCGAACGCGCCAGTAGCGGGCCGGAACAGCTCGCCAACGTGCCGGCGGGCAGATCGGGCCACACATGGAAGCCAAAAATGCGGTCGACCCCGTAGCATTCGAACACACCGCTCTCACATACCGTCTTGGCACCACCGGTCGTTTCCTCGGCCGGCTGGAACACAAAGAGCACATTGCGCTTAATGGCGCCCGGCTGCTCACGGATCGTATGGTCGACAAAGGTTGCCGCCGCAAGCGCCATGGCCATGTGTCCATCATGTCCGCAAGCGTGCATCTTGCCGGGATGGGTCGAGGCAAAGGCCGCTCCCGTCGCCTCCGCGATGGGCAGCGCATCCATATCGGCGCGAATCGCCGTGGCATGCGCGGCATCAACGCCGGCGTCGAAGAAAGCACAGACGCAGCTGGGGCACGGATGGGTCACTTCGCAGGTGAGCGGTGCCAGCACGCCCTCGATATAGGCGATAGTCTGCGGAAGATCGAAATCGAGCTCCGGAATGCGATGGAGATCGCGGCGATAGCGACGGAGTTCTTGGAGCTCGGTCATAGAGGATCCCTTCGTGAGGCACATCTGTTGCAATTTATTGTGATACAGGATTGTGGCGTACATGTTTCCAGCATATCCCTGCATTTTTTAAACGTTATATACGAATACTCTTGTTTGGTAAAGTGCAACGTGGTAGGGTCGTTACCACTTGATAGAGGCGCGGGCACGAAGAACCGCGGGCGAGCCGGCAGGCTTTGACCCCGTGGGGAGGCGAAACCCGCCGAACTGGGCTTTTCGGGCACGAACAACCTGGTGGGCCTGTGGGAAACACCCACAGGACTGTCTGCAGCAATGCGGGAGCGCTATCCGGACATTGGGTCCACGCTATGCGGATTCGATGCGCAGATGGCGCCGTCTGGATAGCGAGGTTTACGGGACATGGCATTGACCCCCAACGAGGCATATGCGGCCAAGCAGCCGTTTGTGGACAAGGAGACACTCGAGCATATCGTCGAGCAGTTCCCCACGCCGTTTCATCTATACGACGAGGCAGGCATCCGCCGCAACATGCAAGAAGTGCGCGACGCCTTTGCATGGAACCCGGGCTTTAAGGAATACTTTGCCGTCAAGGCCAACCCCAACCCGGCGCTCATCTCCATTCTCAACGAATACGGCTGCGGCTGCGATTGCTCGAGCTATACCGAGCTCATGATCGCCCGCTCACTGGGTATCACGGGACACGACATCATGTTCTCTTCCAACGACACGCCGGCTGCCGACTTTGAGCTCGCCGACAAGCTGGGTGCCATCGTCAACTTTGACGACATCAGCCACATCGAGTTCTTTGAGCGCGTTGCGGGGCCCATCCCCAAGACGGTCAGCTGCCGCTTTAATCCAGGCGGTCTGTTCCAGCTCTCCAACGGCATCATGGACAACCCGGGCGACTCCAAATATGGCATGACCACCGAGCAGCTCTTCGAGGCCTTCCGCATGCTCAAGGCCAAGGGCGCCGAGGACTTTGGCATCCACGCATTCCTTGCCAGCAACACTGTCACCAACGACTACTACCCCAAGCTCGCGCGCATCCTCTTTGAGCTTGCCGTACGCCTGGAGCGCGAGACCGGCGCACACGTCGCCTTCATCAATCTGTCCGGCGGCGTCGGCATCCCCTACCTGCCCGAGCAGCAGGCCAACGACATTCGCGCCATCGGCGAGGGAGTACACGCGGCATACGACGAGATCCTGGTTCCTGCCGGCATGGGCGATGTGGCGATCTGCACCGAGATGGGTCGCTTTATGATGGGCCCCTACGGATGCCTGGTCACCAAGGCCATCCACGAGAAGCAGATCTACAAGGACTATATCGGCGTGGACGCAAGCGCCGTCGATCTGATTCGTCCTGCCATGTATGGCGCTTACCACCACATTACGGTGATGGGCCAGCCGGGTGGCGACGACAAGACCACAGCGCCCGTCACGGACACCTACGACATCACGGGCAATCTGTGCGAGAACAACGACAAGTTCGCCATCGACCGCGAGCTGCCGCATATCGACATGGGCGACCTGCTTGTGATCCACGATACCGGCGCGCATGGCTACTCCATGGGCTACAACTACAATGGACGCCTGCGCTCCGCCGAGGTCCTGTTGCGCCCCGATGGCTCGGCCAACCTCATCCGCCGCGCCGAGCGCCCGGGCGATTACTTTGCCACGCTCGACGTGCTGCCGAGCGGCCGAGAGCTGCTGGCCAAGTCGCGCGCCGAAAGTGCCCGCCGTCGCGCCCAAGACGAGCGCCTGACAGTCGCCGCCCAATGGAACAAACGCATCCAGATCGCGGACGCGAAGGAGAAGAACATGGACATCCGCAATCTCGAGGGCTCAGTCGTCGCCCTCGTCACGCCGTTTAAAAAGGATGGCAGTGTCGACTTTGACGCACTCGAGCGCCTTATCGATTTTCACCTGCAAAACGGCACCGACGCCATCCTCACCCTGGGCACCACCGGCGAGAGCGCCACGATGACCGACGACGAGGACAACTCCGTCGTCGCCGCCGTGGTCAAGCATGTTGCAGGACGCGTCCCCGTCATTGCCGGCTCGGGCTCCAACTCCACGCAGACCATGCTCACCAAGTCGCTTACTTACCAGGGCTTGGGAGCCGACGGCCTGCTGCTCATTACCCCCTACTACAACAAGTCCAACGAAGAGGGTATCTATCAGCACTTTAAGACCGTCGCCGATGCCGTGGACATCCCCTGCATCCTGTACAACATCCCCGGCCGCTGCGGCTGCGGTATCAGCGAGCGCAACGTAGAGCGCCTGGCCGCGCACCCCAACATCATGGGTATTAAGGAGGCCTCGGGCAACGTCGCCTACGCGGCCAAGATCGCCCACCTGCTGTCAGACGACTTCCGCATGTACTCGGGCGAGGACGCGCTTACCGTGCCGCTCATGAGCCTGGGCGCCTCGGGCACCATCAGCGTGTGGGCAGACGTGCAGCCGCAGCTCGTGCATGACATGTGCCGCGCCTATTTGGACGGTGACGTGGCGCGTGCCCGCGATATCCAAATTGCCGGCCAGCCGCTCATCAATGCCCTCTTTAGTGAGGTCAACCCCATCCCCGTCAAAGAGGCGCTCGCCCAGATGGGTATGATCGAGGCAAACTACCGTATGCCGCTGTGCCCCATGGCAGACGACACGCGCTCTGCACTTACCGATGCTCTGAAGGGGGCTGGTCTGCTTGATTAAGACCGTCATTATGGGAACGGGCCGCATGGGCTCGCTCATCCGCACCACCGCCGAGGGCGTTGTCGACGCCGCCGGTCAACCCGTTTTTGATATCGTGGCCCAGATTGGCTTCGATTTGAGCAAGCTCGAGAACGCACCGGCTGCCGATGTGATTATCGACTTCTCGAACGTCGTGACCTTCGATGCCGTCGTCGCCTATGTCGAGCGCACGGGCGCAGCGTTGGTCTCGGGCACCACAGGCTACACCCCCGAGCAGATGGACCGTCTGCGTGAGCTGGGCCAGAACACCCGCGTTATGCACTCGGGCAATTACTCCATCGGCATCGCGGCCCTGCGTCATCTAGTGGCCCAGGCCACGCGCGAGTTGCCCGGCTTTGACTGCGAAATCGTCGAGACGCACCATAACCAAAAGGTCGACGCCCCCAGCGGTACCGCCAAGCTGCTGCTCGACGCCGTAGTCGAGGCCGAGCCCGAGACAGGCTACCAGCCCGTCTACGGACGCGAGGGCATGTGCGGCGCGCGCGATCCCAAGGAGATCGGCATGCACTCGCTGCGCGGTGGCACTGTCGCCGGCGTCCACGAAGTGAGTTTCTTTGGCCAGGACGAGGAGGTCACGCTCACCCACCGCGCCACGAGCCGTCAGATCTTCGTCAACGGCGCCCTGGCCGCCGCCCAGAAGCTCGTCACCCGCGAACCCGGCTTCTATACGTTCGACCAGGTCATGTTTGCCTAACCAGGTATCAACCGAATCCACCCAAAGGAGAGATAGCAAATGAGCAACGCAGCCGAGATGGATGCCCAGGAGATTATCAACTACATCGCCACCGCGCCCAAAAAGACACCTGTCAAGCTGTACGTGCGCGAGAAGCCCGGCATGAAGGTTGCCTGGGGCGACGCACATGTCTACGGCGGCCGTCGCGGCAAGACCGTCTTTGGCGACTGGGATGAGCTCAAGGCCATCCTCGATGCCAATGCCGACTCCATCGACTACTACGATGTCGAGAATGACTGCCGCAACTCTGCCGTGCCCATGCTCGACCTTAAGGGCATCAACGCCCGCATCGAGCCGGGCGCAATCATCCGTGACCGCGTCGAGATCGGCGATCGCGCCGTCATCATGATGGGTGCCATCATTAACATCGGCTCCGTCATTGGCGAAGGCTCCATGATTGATATGGGCGCCGTGCTGGGCGGCCGCGCCACCGTGGGCAAGAACTGCCACATCGGCGCTGGCACCGTGCTGGCAGGCGTTGTGGAGCCCGCCAGCGCCACGCCCGTCATCATCGAGGACGATGTCATGATCGGCGCCAACGCCGTGGTCCTGGAGGGCGTGCACGTAGGCAAGGGCGCTGTCGTTGCCGCCGGCGCCGTGTGCGTCGAGGATGTCCCCGCCGGCGCCGTCGTGGCCGGTGTCCCCGCCCGCGTCATCAAGATGCGCGACGAGAAGACCAACAGCAAGACCGGCCTCGAGGAAGGTCTGCGCCAGCTGTAGAGTTGCGCGGTTTTGCCAAACCGCGCAACGGCTCGACGCTGCAAACGCCCCTAAGCGGCAATCTGACGTTCAATCGTCGGTCGCGTACCGAAGTACGCTTCCCTCCTC
>DBFMRS010000099.1:0-9389 GCA_048387515.1 Collinsella sp. | reverse complement strand
AACCGTATTCCAGATTCTAGGACGCCGGGCCGACTCGCTTCGGATGGGGCTCTACACCAACTTTCTCGACACTACCGGCTTGCTTCGGCAGCGCTAACAATAAGGGCGGCTCTGCTAGTCTCGGGAGACCGCGGCATTCGGCGGGCCTGCCGAATGCCGCGGTCAGTAGCGGTCAGTAGCGGTCAGTATATTCTTCGGAGCCGTTTCTCTGGGCTTCGGCGGACTTGCCAACTCGCGCTTGGGCACTACTCAGTAGATTACTCAGCAGTGCCCAGTAGATTACTCAGTAGTGCCCAGCAGGGGGAGGGCAGCAAACGCAATGGGCCTGTTTCCCGGCTAGGACCTGCAGCCTCAAACTTCGCTTGGCATCCTGTAGAACTGGTGCGGGTCTTTCGGGCTTTTCCCTACCCATTCCAACAGGCCTCGACCGGCAAGGTCTTTCAGAGTCTTCGAGGCCGTTTTCCTACCGACATTGGACTCCCGCGCGAGGTCGGAGGTCGTGATTTTCCCCTGAGCGGCGGCAATTGCCATCGCTGCTCGTTCGCGCTCGCTGAGGAGCGGTCGGTTGTCGGCCGCGGTTCTCCTGAAGGCCGCTTTCTGCAACCCAGGACGCTCGAAGACGACGACGGTGCTGTTGACGGTCTGCTCGAAGCGGAACCTCACGCCGGCTGCCTCGCAGGCCTCCTTGATGCGCGGTATGCCCGTGCCGTACTGCTCGATGACGCCGGCGCGGAACAGGGTGCGCGCGATCGCGGGGTTTCGGAGGCCGAACTCGCTCGCGGTACCGTCTAGGTGCTCTTGCGGCGAGTCGCCCTCGGGGAACAGGCCCGGGCTCACGATCTGGACGGTGTCCATGAACACGTTGACCTCGACGGCGGTGCCGGTGGTGTAGTCGCGGTGGCACAGCGCGTTGGCAACCGCCTCGCGGATGGCCTCGGCCGGGATCTCGGGGATCTCCTTGCGGTACATGCCCGTCTCGCCGATGACGAACTCGCGCCTGATGTTCGACGTCACGAAGTACTCGGCGAAGTCGAGCAGCTTGAGCATGGTGCCGCTCTCGCGGCGCAGGTCGAGGATCTTGGCCTTGGTGTTGCCGCCCAGAAGCCCCAGCTTCATCCTGGGGTAGGTGTCGGATCCCTCGCAGAACAGCTCCACCGCGGCGTTTCTTAGGCTGCCGTCGGGCGCGACGAGGTCGAGCCTTGCCAAGGTGTCCTCCACGCCGGCGAACCCGCCGCCCACGCGTCCGGCCCTGCCGCCGCGCGCGACGAAGTCACGCACCGCCTGCTCGTCGGCGTCGGAGACGGGCCTGCCGGACGGCAGCGAGTCCCACGGGCTACGGGCGCGCTCACGCTTGACGACCATGGCGCTCAGCTCCGAGGCCGACAGCGCTTTGTTCGAAGTCCCCACGCGGGTGAAGTAGCGTCCGTCGGCGGAGTAGGGGGCGTCGGCACCTGAGAAGGCAATTTTGATGTATCGCAGCCCATCATCGGCGTCGAGGCACTCGACCGTCGGGAACACCGCGGGCTCGATCTTGTCGGACACCCACGACGTCACCTGGCGCAGCGTTGCGTCGCTGACATCCTGGCCGATGACATCGCCGTTGTCCTTCACGCCGAAGTAGAGCTCGCCGCGGCCGTGCTTGTTCAGCATGGCGCTGATGGCTTGCAGTGCTTCTTTATGCTCGCCAGTGGACTTCTTGAACTCGACGGTCTCGCTCTCGCTGCCCAGGTTCATCCGCGCTGCCTTTCCCGTTCGTTGCTTGTCTCGTTGGATTATACCGTGGTCACCATGGGCGAAAACGTGGAAGCGCGCTTGCTTGCCTCTACCATGTTCTCATGCGCCTTAATGCCCTTTGTGAAGAATCATCCCATTGGGAAACGGGTCCCTATGGAACGATTTTGGTATCAGGCATAGGGGGGCGCTATCGTGGATGTCGTCACCATTGCCTGCGCCCTCGATCCAGAGATGTAATTACAGAAGTGCGGGGAAAAATCGAAAACCTTCGAGCACAACGCGGTTTTTTTGTATCAAAACCGCAGGTCGCGGAAGCCTAAAACGGGGGTCTGGTCAGCATTCCTTTGGTTTTCCCCGCACTTCCGAATTTGGCCTCTCGCCACATCCCGATTACGTCTTAAAGTGGCGCAAAAAGCCGTGTGCTCTGCTTGATTTTGCTCAGGAATTATGCCTGAGGGGTAGTGGATTCGCCTTTCTCCGCCGTGCAGCGGCACGTGTAGGGCTCTCTGGCTCAGGCGCGAGTCGCTTCCCGTCTGAAAAAGTTCTTAAAACAGCTTTAAAGTTGCCTTTGGCCTACATTGACAGCGTACAATATGCATGTTTACCATGGCAAAAGCTAAATTTGGGGAGGGGGAGCGCACGGTGGAAGTGCTGGTTGTTGGCAATACCGTGTATGTCGATGACGACTTTTGTGCCAAGGCGTTTCCCGGTGACCATGTTCAGGTCGTGGCGGCCAACGAGGCGCGCCGCGACGGGTCGTCGCTCCATGCGTCTTGGAAAGAGCTGCTGCAGCACCTGGACCAGGCTTACGAATTCGACCGTGTGGTCTACCTCTCTACCTATCTCACGCCGCATACCGAGGCCGTTGGCGACATCGAGCTGCTGCGCTCCGTCTTTCGAGCTTGCATGGGTCGCCAGATTCAGCTGCTGTTTGTGACTGGTCCCATGGGAGCGGACGGTGCGGTGGACGCTGCGGGGCAAAACGGCAAGGGCATCATTGCCCGTGCGGCCAACGACCTGTGCCGCTACTATGCGGTCCGCGACGGCATTCAGGCCAAGATCTTGCGCGTGCCGTATCTGTACACCGCCTCGCCCACGCTGGAAGACCCGATTTTGACCCCGCTGTTCGAGGCGTGCTCGCAAGGCTCTGCTGTCATGAGGGCTGGGGCGGACTCACCGCTCGGTGCCCTCTGCGCCGAGGAGCTGGCCGTTCTGGTGCGTCGCATCTTCGACAGCTGGGATGCCACATTCGAGGAACTCGAGGTTCCGGATAGCTTTGCCCACACCGTGGGAGACCTGGGCGAGGCGCTCAAGGGCTTGTTCCCGGGGCTCGACATTACCTACGACGGGGACGCCGTCGTCTCCATTGCTCCGAGCGATACCGTCCGCACGCGCTACGGGTGGTTCCAGCGCTATGACGTGCTGCGCGATCTTTCGACCATACACGCCCGCTGGGAGCAGACCCTCGCGGGCAAGCGCCATCCGCTGCGTGCCGCCATCGACCGCATGCGCGGGCGGACACTGCCCATCAAATGCCTGGAGACCGCGCTGGCCTGGGTGCTCTTTGAGGGCCTGGAGCTGGTGTTTTCGCAGTCTGCTCAGCTTAACGTGCTCGACTACCGCCTGCTGTACGTGGTACTGATCGGCACGCTGTATGGGCTCGATTTTGGCCTGGTTGCGGCGCTGCTGGCGTCGGTGGGTTTGGCCGCGAGCTACTTTACCCAGTATGGCTATACCTTCCAGGGTCTCTTTTACGAGCCGTCTAACTGGCTGCCGTTTATTGCGTACTTTGTTGTGGGTGCCGTGTGCGGCTATGTGCAGCTGCGCAACAGCGAAGCCATTAGGGCGGAGCGCGATCAAAACGAGCTCGTGCGCAACCGCAATACGTTCCTTACGCAGCTCTACCACGACGCGATCGAGGACAAGCGCGCGTACAGGCGCCAGATCGTGGGTCGCCACGACAGCTTTGGCAAGATCTTTGCCGTGACGCAGGAGCTCGACGTTTTCAACCCACGCGACATCTATCGCAAGTGCTGCGAGCTTTTGGGCGAGATCCTCGAGAACGATTCGGTGGCGATCTACCATGTTTCGGGCGGGGCATTTGCACGCCTGGTGGCAGCAAGTCCCGCGATTGCCGAAGATGCCGCGCGCTCGCTCACGCTTGAGCAGCTTGCACCTCTTTTGGGCGACGGGGGTCGTTCGAACCTGTGGGTGAACCGCGAGCTGACGCCGGGGCTTCCCATGTTTGGATACACGATCGAGCGCGACGGGGCACCCGCTGAGTTGATCTTTGTGCGTAGTGCGGCCGAAAACCAAATGACCCTCTATTATCAAAACCTGTTCCGCATCTTGTGCGGGTTGGTCGAAAGCGCGCTGGGCCGTGCCTTTGACTATGAGGCGGTGGCGCAGGATAAACGCTGCGTTGACGGCACTTGCGTGCTCAAGCAGGCTGCCTTTGGCCAAGAGCTCGCGGCGGAGCAGGCGCTGGCAGATAGCAAGATGGGGAGTTTTTTGCTCCTGCGCGTGGTACCGGGCATGGAGCCTGTCGGCGAGCTGGTGGGCGCAATTGGGTCGGCAATCCGCGAGAGCGACGCGGCGGGCTTGGTCGACGGCGACGTGCTCTACCTGCTTATGCGCCAGGCAAAGGCATGCGATCTGCCCATTATCCGCGAGCGCCTGAGCGCAAAGCAGATTGCGGTGGAGCCCGTCGACGGCGAGGACATCGTGGAGCTGCTGCAGCACATCTCTTACACCGGTGACGGTGAGGGGGGTGCCGCTTGATCTCGCTTGTCGTTGCTGCCGTCTTGCTGCTGATTCATGCGCTGGTTTGCCTGATGCTGTGGACGCTCATGAAACTGGGCCTGCTGCCGGTGCGCGGGCACATGCTGGCTGTGATAGTGCTGGTGCCGCTGTGGGGCCCGTTGCTGGTGGTTTTGCTATCGGTGTGCAGCGCGGTGTTTGGCGAGGGGCTGAAAGGGTCTGCGCTGGAGTCGCTGCGCTTCAACGATGACCTGCATCGCAGTATGTCGGTACCGAGTGGTGAGGACGATTCAGGCGTAGTGCCGCTCGAGGAGGCACTCATCGTCAACGACCCGGCATACCGGCGCCGCCTAATGCTCTCCATGCTCACCGAGGAGCCCGACGCGTACCTGGCGCAGCTGCAGGCGGCTAAGCTTAACGACGACGTTGAGGTGGCGCACTATGCCGCGACGGCGGTGGCGCAGATCTCCAAGGAGTCCGACCTTAAACTGCAGCAGCTGGAGCGTGCCTTTAAGACGGACCCGAGCGCTCAAAACCTCAACGAATACTGCGATTTTCTTGGTGAATACTTGTGCTCGGGCTTGGCTGAGGGGCGCGTGGCTCAGATTCAGCGCCAACAGTACGCGCGCCTGCTTGCGCGTCGCTGCGAGCGCGAGGATACCCTTGAGCTGCGCATTCGATACGCGACGGCGCTGGCCGATGTCGGACAGATCGACGAGGCGCAGGCCGTGACCGACCAGCTGGTGATAGACGTGCCCGAGGAGCAGGAGGTTTGGATGCTTTGCCTGCGCCTGGCCGTGATGCGCCGCGACGGTGACGAGGTCCACCGTGTGATCGATGCGATTGACAAGCAACATGTGTATTTGAGCGCCGACAACCGCGAAAAGTTGGCGTTTTGGCGCGACGGGGAGGAGGCCAGATGAGCGTGGCGCAACATATCCGCGACCGTGCAGGGCGCTTTCGTTGGATGGGACTCCTCGTGGTGTGGGCGGTCTTTATTGTCATGGCCGCTGTGCTGCTGGTGGAGCGTGCCGGCGTGCAGTACAGTGCGGGCCAGCATAAGCTGGGGATGCTGGCCGCCAACGATGCGGTGCCGGCCTCCTCGGCAATCTTTGGCCAAAAGCCCACGTGCCTGGTCATTACCGATTCCGATCAAGCTGGCGTCGAGGACGTAAAGGAACAGTTCGACCAGATCCTGCTCGACATGAAGATCGCCCATCGCGATGTTGATATTGCCACCGACGGTGCGGACGCGATCCCATCGCTCACGTCGTTTGATCGCGTGATTGTGCTTATGCCCTCGCTTGACGGACTGGGTACGCATCTGACCGATCTGATGAGTTGGGTGAGTGTGGGCGGCTCACTCATGCTGGGCATGACGCCAGATAACTCGAACTGCCTGCAGGCTATTGCTTCCAAGCTTGGGATCGAATCGGCCGGATATGACTATGCGAAAGCCGAAAGCATTGTGCCGAGCGATGACTTTATGTTGGGCGGAGGAGAGCGCTACGAGTTCTCGGATCCCTTCGATTCTTCGCTTTCGGTTTCATTGCGCGAAACGGCGCACGTATGGGCAAAGACCGGTGACGCGGGCACGCCGCTCATTTGGTCTAACGATTGCGGCAGTGGTCACACCGTGGTGTGCAACATTGGTATCTACGACAAGGTCATGCGTGGGTTCTATGCTTCGGCCATAAGCTTGCTGGGTGATGCCTCGGCCTATCCGGTCATCAACAGCGCCGTGTTCTATTTGGACGACTTTCCTAGCCCCGTGCCCTCGGGCGATGGTACTTATATCAAGCGTGACTACGGCCTTTCCATTGCGGATTTTTACACCAAGGTCTGGTGGCCCGATCTGCAAAAGCTTGCGCAAAAATACGGCATTCGCTATACCGGCGTGATGATCGAAAACTACGAGGACGCGGTCAACCAGACCGAGCCCGCGCGCCAGGCCGATACCACGCAGTTCCGCTATTTTGGCGGCATGCTGCTGCAGATGGGCGGAGAGCTGGGCTTTCACGGCTACAACCATCAGCCTCTGGCGCTCTGGGATACCGACTATGGCACGCTGTATGACTACAAGACCTGGAAGAACAAGGAAACGCTCGTCGCTTCGCTCAACGAGCTTATAGCCTTCCAGGACGAGGTGCTGCCCAACGCGCACGGCTCGGTCTACGTGCCACCGTCGAATATCCTTTCGGCCCGCGCGCGCCAGCTTATCGGCACCGATGTTCCGCGCATTAAGACTATTGCCAGTACGTATTTTAAGGATGGCACCGACCTGCCGTACGTGCAGGAGTTTGGCGTGGCGAGCGATGGTATTGTGGAGCAGCCGCGTATTGTCTCGGGCGGCATGGTCGACGATTCCTATATGCGCCTGGCTGCCGTGTCCGAGCTCAACATGCACTACGTGAGTACGCACTTTATGCACCCGGACGACCTGCTCGATCCCGATCGCGGCGCCAAGGAGGGCTGGGAAGTCTACAAGGGCGGCCTGACCGACTACCTGGACTGGCTTACCAAGTCTGCGCCCGACCTGCGCCGCCAGACGGCGTCGGAGTGCTCCGGTGCCATTCAGCGCTTTTCGTCGGTTACGGTGAGCGTGGATACCGGTGCGGATGCCTGGACGCTCAGCCTGGGCAATTTCCACGACGAGGCGTGGCTCATGTTCCGCGCCAATAATGGCGAGCCGGGTGCGGTGACGGGTGGCGAACTGACGCACCTTACGGGCGATCTGTATCTGCTCAAGGCAAATGATAATACCCTGACGATCGAGCGCAAGGAGGGTGGCGACAGATGAGAATCTGCTTGGTACTCGAGGGTTGCTACCCTTATGTGCACGGCGGCGTATCTACCTGGATGCATGGCTATATCCAGGCCATGCCCGAGCACGAGTTCGTGCTGTGGGTGATTGGCGCGCATGCTGCCGACCGCGGCAAATTTGTCTACGAGCTGCCCAGCAACGTGGTCGAGGTGCACGAGGTGTTCCTGGACGATGCCCTGCGGCTTTCGGGCGAGCAACATGAAGCCAGTTTTAACGACCGCGAGCGCGAGGCGCTACGCCGCCTGGTGTCGCTCTCCAATCCGGACTGGGACGTGCTGTTCGATATCTTCCAGCGCCGTCGCGTGCATCCGCTCTCGTTTTTGCAGAGCCGCACGTTTATGGATATCTTCCGCGACGTGTGCCTTGCCGAGTACCCCTACACGCCCTTCGCCGACGCATTCCACACCATGCGCTCTATGCTGTTGCCGGTGCTCTACCTGCTGGGCAGCGAGGTGCCGGTTGCCGATGTGTACCACGCTATCTCGACCGGCTACGGCGGCCTGCTCGCCTGCCTGGGCTCAAGCGTTCACCATGCGCCGGTGCTGCTCACCGAGCACGGCATCTATACCCGCGAGCGCGAGGAAGAGATCATTCGCGCCGACTGGGTGGTGCCGTCGTTTAAGGACCGCTGGATTCGCTTTTTCTACCTGCTTTCGGAGGAGATCTACCGCCGCGCCTTCCGCGTGACGAGTTTGTTCCATAACGCCCGCAAGACGCAGATCGATATGGGTTGCGATGCAGACAAATGTCTGGTCATCCCCAACGGCATCCAGTTCGACTGCTTTAAGGACATTCCCTTAAAGCCCGATGACGGCTGGGTGGACATTGGCGCGGTGGTGCGCCTGGCGCCCATCAAGGACGTCAAGACTATGATCTATGCCTTTTTTGAGCTGCACGAGCGCCTGCCCAAGGTGCGCCTGCACATCATGGGCGGCGTGGACGACGAAGAGTACGGCGCCGAGTGCCACGCGCTGGTCGAAACCCTGGGCGTGCGCGACCTGATCTTTACCGGCCGCGTCAACGTGGTCGAGTACATGGAAAAGCTCGACTTTACCATTTTGACGAGCATCTCCGAGGGCCAGCCGCTCAGCGTGCTGGAGTCGCTTGCCGCGTGTCGTCCCTGCGTGACGACCGAGGTGGGCTGCTGCCGTGAGTTGCTCGAAGGCGCTCCGGGCGATGACTTTGGCGTGGCAGGTTTTGTGACGCCGCCTATGTATCGCAAGGGCTTGGCCGATGCCATGGAACGCATGTGCACAAGCCGCGCCCGTCGCATTGAGATGGGGGAGCGAGGCAAGCGTCGCGTTGCCACGTACTTTTTGCACGAGCAGATGCTCGCCAACTATCGCGCGCTGTACGACGTGACGGCGCAAGCGTTTGACCTGCCCAGAGAGGGGGAGTAGCCGGTGGCCGGAATCGGTTTTGAGCTCAAGCGCCTGTTTAGGCGCAAGGGCCTGTTTGCCACGATGCGCGCCTATGGCTACGCCGGCATTGTGTGCACGGGCCCGATGCTGCTGGGCGTGCTGCTCCAGGTGGGTATCTTGGTGCTGTGCGGTCTGTGGGGCGTGGGACGCGCCAACCAAGACCTGCTGGTGTGCATGGTGACCTATACGCTGCTGGCGTCGCTCACGCTCACGAGCTTTTTCTCCATGCCGGTCACGCGCTTTTTGGCTGATATGTTGTTTGCCGAGCGCGAGGACGAGATTCTGCCCTCGTTTTGGGGCTCCAATGCTGTCATGCTCGTTGCGGGCACGGTGCTCTACGGCGTCTTTTTGCTGTTCTCGGGCGCCACGCTGCTGCAGGGGCTGCTGTGCCTGTGGCTGTTCAACATTATGATCGTCAACTGGAACGGCATGAGTTACCTCACGGCCATCAAGGATTACCGCGGCATCCTGTGCAGCTTTGCGGCTGCCATTGGCGTGGCGTGCCTGTGCGCCCTGGCCGCGCTGGCGCTGGGGCTGCCGCCGGTCGAGGGCCTGTTGGCGTCAATTGCTCTGGGCTACGGCGTCATGCTCGCCTGGGACGTGGTGCTGCTGTACCGGTATTTTCCTCAGAGCGACCGCAGCCCCTGGCC
>DBFMRS010000098.1:0-6787 GCA_048387515.1 Collinsella sp. | reverse complement strand
AGCAGCGAGTTGATGAGCTCGTTTTCGCTCATGGCGCGGGTGTAGTCCTCGAGCAGCTCGCCCACGTTGAGCAGGAACATCGTCTGGCCCGCGGTGTCGACATCACGCTTGACGAACGAAATGCCGATGGCCGAAGCGTCGAGCACAGGAACGGTCAGGCGCGGCTGCGCCAGCTCATGAAGGGCAGCGCGCAAAAATGCCATGTAACCGGCCACGACAAACACCGCACGCAGAGGCGTCGGCAAGAACCAGCGACGTGCGTAGTGGGCGCCGATAAGTGTGGCCAGGTCCATAACGAGTTTATGCTTGCGCGGCTCGAGTTGCATCACGTAGCCCGACTTGGCATCGGCGATAGCTTGAGCATCGAGTGCGCCCAAGGCGTCGAGCACGCTCGCGCGGCGCGGCTCGTCGTACTCCAGCGCCATCTGGCCAATGCGGCCATACACGCGCACCTTGTGCACGCCATCGATGTCGCCGCCAAGCTTAAGAAGTGCATCGAGATCGCTCTCTGGCACAGGACCCGCCAATTGAAGACGGGTCCTGCCGGGGATCTCGCTAATAATCGAGAATCTCATAGTTTGTGCCTGGGAGCGTTACTCGGCTGCCTCGTCAGCGGCGGCCTCGCTCTGGGTGATGTAGGCAGCCTCGGCAACCATGTCATCGACATTGGCCTTGGCCTGCTCGACCATGTCCTGGTAGCAGTTCTTGACGCGCATGCCGCACGCAATGCCCTGCACGCAGGCATTCTTTACCGGAGCGCTGGTGAGCAGCTTGATGCCGGCCGTGCCAAGCAGAAAACCGCCACCGACAAGCAGGGTATTGAACGTCGACTTCTTCATGTTGCTTCTCCCTTTTGCCGCATTGGACGCGGCACGGTGCCTCAGCACCCGAGTAAACAAGTTTGCTCGAGCACACTTTTGGAAAATAGTTTAGTTTATCTAACTATTAAGGTCAACAATGGTTAACTTTTTGGAAACTATGGGGGTGAACTCAATATGACAAAGGGACTGCCCCTTTGTCATATTCCTACAGCTGCCAGTCCGCCGCCTCCTTTTGCAGCGCAACCATGCGGGCGAATTCTCCACCTGCCGCCTTGAGCTGCGCCGGGGTGCCCTGTTCGGCAACCACTCCATTCTTGAGCACAACGATTTTGTCGGCATTTTCCACCGTACGCATACGGTGGGCAATAACGATAACCGTCTTACCTGCAAGCAGACGGGAGAGTGCCTGCTGTACCACGGTCTCGTTCTCCACATCCAAGCTTGCCGTCGCCTCGTCCAACAGCACGATGGGTGCGTCTTTGAGCAGCGCGCGGGCGATGGAGATGCGCTGGCGCTCGCCACCGGACAGCTTGGAGCCGTTCTCGCCGATCATGGCGTCGTAGCCCTGCGGCATGCGGCACACAAACTCGTCGCAGTTGGCGGCACGCGCGGCCGCAAGCACTTCCTCATCGGTGGCATCACGACGCCCGAGGCGGATGTTTCCCATCACCGTGTCGTCAAAGAGCAGCACGTCTTGGAACACGATAGCGTAGTCGCGCAGCAGTACCTCGGGATCGACGCTCGCAACATCCACGCCACCCACGGTGACCGTGCCTTCGGTGGCATCCCAAAAACGCGCGGCCAGGCGGCTCACCGTAGACTTACCGGAACCCGAAGGACCGACCAGCGCCGTAACTTCGCCTTCCTTGGCGGTAAAGCTCACATCGGTAAGAACTTTCTCGCCGGCGCGGCCGTCCTCGCCCGCACCATAGCCAAATGCCACGTGATCGAACACCACATCGTGGCCCACGGGCTCAAATATCTCGCTGCCCCGCGCCACAGGCTCTTCCATGATGGAACGCATGCGCTTGGCAGACGACTCGGCGGCAAACAGCTCGGACATTAACATTAACGCCTGGTCAAAGGGCGCATAGATACGGCTCACCATAAGCAGGAAGGCAAACATCACCAAAAAGTCGACCTGCCCGGAGGCGACCACCGCGGCGCCCGTAACCAACGTGGTGGCAATGCCCAGACGCAGGATGACAAAGGCGGAGTTGACCAAAAGCCCGTTGGCGAGCTCGCCTCTGGTGGTCTCGCGCTCCTCGGCATCGATCACGGCGTTGAGTCCCTCAAGATAATGGGCCTCCTGGTTGGTGGCGCGGATCTCGCGCACGCAATCGAGCGTCTCCTGGATCGCCTCGGTAACCTTGACCTTCTCGGCGCGCACGCGATCGAACACCGGAGTCATGGGGCCGTGTGTTAGATACAGCACGGCAAAGGCCACGGGAACGCTCCAAAACGCCGCAATCGCCAGCTGCCAGCAAAAGAACAGCGACGCCACGAACACAATAGCACTTGCGATGATGGCACCCCAAAGCTCTCCCAGCACGTGGCTGTAGGCGTGCTCCATGGCCTGGACGTCACCCATGATGGTCTCGGTTAAATCGGCCAGATCACGACGACCAAAAAATGACAGCGGCAGTTTGCGCAAGCGCTCGGCGATCTCCATACGCTGCTTGCCGCACTCCTCGTAAAAGATGCAGTAGGTGTAGTAATACTGCTGCCAGTTAGAGGCAAAGAGCAATACGAAAAAGACCAGGAGGCCGCCCACGATCGGCAGGGCATCCGGCAGGTCAGCCCCGCTGGCGAGATGCTCGACAAAGCCGGCCATGACCAGGAATAAAAAGCCCATGCCGGCCATGGTAATGAGATTGGTGAGCGTGGTCCAGAAAATGCCACGTTTTACGCCGGCGACGCCTTTATCGGATAGGAAATACTTCTTTTGGAATGAGGCGAACATTTAGGCCTCGCCTCCCTTCGTGACGGCGGCATCCGCGATCGCTGCAGTGATTTTCCAGCTCGCGGCCTGCTCGTACTCGGCCCACATCTTGGCATACAGACCCTCTTGGGACAGCAACTCGGCATGGGTACCCGACTCCTGCACGCTGCCCTGGTTGAGCACCACGATTTGGTCTGCGCCCACTACAGTCGAGAGTCGGTGCGCGATCATAATGACCGTGCGACCCGCCGCCAGTTTGCTAAAAGCACGCTGGATGAGCGCCTCGTTCTCGGGATCGGCAAACGCCGTGGCCTCGTCGAGCACCACGATAGGCGCGTCTTTAAGGATCGCGCGGGCGAGTGCCACGCGCTGGACCTCGCCGCCCGAAAGATATGCTCCGCCGGCGCCGAGCATGGTATTGATGCCCTGCGGGAGCTTGGCCACAATGTCGTCGCACTGAGCTGCGGAGAGGGCCGCACGCACTTCGTCGTCAGTGGCCGTAGGCTTGGAGGCGCGCACGTTATCGGCAAGTGTTTGCCGGAACAGCTGGTTGGTCTGAAACACAAAGGCGACCTGGTCCATAAGCTCGTGCGGATCCATATCGCGAACGTCCACACCGCCTACGAGCACTCGACCCGAGGAGACATCCCAAAAACGCGGGATCAGGCTTGCGCAGGTTGACTTACCGCCACCCGAGGGACCCACCAGAGCGAGGGTGCTACCCGCGGAAACGCTAAAACTCGCATGGTTGACGGCAGGCGTTTCAGTGCCCTCGTAGGTAAAGCTCACATCCTCAAATCGTACGTCGCTGCCGGCAGGGTGCTTGGGTTGGGCGGGCACGGAGAGCTGCTTGGAATCCATAATGCTTCGGATGCGAGCCAGCGAATCGGCACTCATCTGAGAGGCCTCGCCCGCAAACATGAGCTTGGTCATGGCCGTCGGTACCACGGCCGAAAATATCGCGTAAAACGTGAAGTTTGCCATAAAATGCGCGAAGTCCGTCTCGCCCGGCGCCAACAGCAACGCCACGGGCAGCAGGAATGCCACAAGACCATTGAGCGCGGTAAGGTTGAGTACCTGCGGACCTCGGCAGAACGTGCCCGCATAGCTTTGTGCCATGTCGGCGTATTCGGCGATCGCATCGTGGAAGGCCTTGAAGGAGTAGACCGTCTGCTGAAACACCTTGACCACGGGGATGCCGCGTACGTATTCGGTGCCGGTCTTGTTCATCTTGACCAGCGCTCCCATGTAGGCCTTCATGAACTCGGCGCCTTTGCCGCCCATCATGGTGGCCATGGCGCCAAGCGAAACGACGACCGAGATAAGGCATGCCACCCCCAAACGCCAATCGAGGGCGAAAAGCAGCACGAGCAAGCCCACGACCATGGCGGTGGCGCCGGCGATATCGGGCAGCATGTGCGCGAGCAGGGTCTCGGTGGAGGCGGCGCATCCGTCTACAATACGGCGCAGCTCACCGGTGGCGTGCGTGTCAAAGTAGCCAAGCGGCAGCTTAAGCAGGTGCTCGCTCGTAGTCTTGCGGATATTGGACGCGCAGCGAAACGCAGACAGGTGCGTGCACATAAGCCCCACGAAATAAACTACGATGCTTGCCAGGGCAAAACCAACGGCCCACCAGCCATACATCGCGATATCGGTGGCTTCGCTCCAGTTAGGCGCCACAGCGATAAGGTCTCGCGCGACAAACCAGATGCACACGAACGGGCCAAAGCTCAGCAGCTGCGAGAGCGCCGAGAGCGCCATGCCCAAATACGTTAGGAATTTGCGGTCACCGGCATACGCGAACAATTCGCCGATGCCGCCGCCTTCCTTTTTTGATCCCTTTGCCATGAGATTCCTTTCTAACGGCTTGAGAGTTAACCGTAATGAACTTATCATTGATGTATTAGCCATGGCTCACAATCGAGCCAGGCGTGGACGTTTCTGCAAAGGAAAGGGACGCTTTTGCAAATACGGCGGGCAGCGACCGACATAACCGAGCTCTACGCACCGCAATTTGAGCAGTTTGGCCTGGAGCTTACCGGCAAGGGCGCCGTCTTTACCGGCGAGGTGGCAAACGACCGGGCGCACGGCCGCGCATGGATCATGCCTCTCTCCCCCGCCTGCATCGTTATGGAGCATTTCATTACCCCGACGCACGATATGTACCTGGCCGAATACACACCCGAGCCATACGCCTGCGTGAGCGAGGTCAGCGCGCCCACACTTACATGCATGCCCGAGGCTGGCATAACGCCTGCGAACCTTAAACCATTGCGTGGACCGTGGCCAAACAATGCCGTTTGCAGCTTTATTCAAGATAGCTGTGGCGAGGAATTAAGCCCGCTGTTTGCGGGGCAGCTCTATCACTCGCGCTCGGTGCTCTTTTTGCCTGGATATTTTGACGAACTGGAACACCGCTATCCCACCGAGTTCGTGGGAATCTTTGAGGCGTTTGCCGAGCCATGGCACGAGGAAGCGACGTCTGCCATCTGCCACACGCTGCGCCGGATTAACGAGGACCGCGCCCGCACCGTAGGCGGACACGTCTATATGCAGGGCATCGTGGAGACCATGGTCGCGGAGCTCGCCTGTTCGTGCGCGGCCCACAAGCAGGCGCGGCAGGCGGCAGGCACACGCGTCAGCATAACCATTGCCGAAGAAGCAACGGCAATGATTGAGCGCGCGCTCGACAAAGGCAGACATGTGGGTATCAACGAGGTGGCCGAGAGGCTCTACACAAGCCGCTCCAAACTATGCGCCACCTTTAAGGCCCAAACTGGCGAGTCCCTGGGCGCCTACATTCGCAGACGCCGTATGGAGCGAGCACAGGACCTTTTGGCCGATAGCGCGCTCACGATAGCGCAGGTAGCAGAGCGCCTAGGCTACCCTCAGCAGGCCGCCTTCACCCAAGCCTTCAAACAATACACCGGCATGACACCCACGGCTTGGCGAAGCAAGCATCGCTAAGGCCCAAGCTCCCTGGCCGTAACGGAGCGATTAATTAGCCGCCGCCCGTCAGCTCACCCAGGATCTAAACGTCAAGATGTGCACAATCAAGCGCCTTTTTGATAAGAGGGACAGATCGATCAGCCAAATACAACGGAATGTTGAGCACCCCGTCGTCGAGCTTTAGGTTCTTAAGTGAGTAGCGGACCCTCAATGGAGTCGTCTCCGCATGCTTGTCGGCATAGTACTTAAGGCTCTTGGAATGAACGACCTCTCCCGATTTGACCTCGACGGGAACGATTTCGTTTCCGACTTGAATCAAAAAATCGACTTCGTGCTTCGGCTTCTCGTTTGTCCAATAACGCGGAGCAGCATCTAACTGTGAAAGTAATGCCTGAAGCACATAGTTCTCGGCGAACGAACCTTTGAACTCCGAAAAAAGCGCATCCGAGATGGCAAAAGCGGACGCATCCAGCCTTGCCATGCGGCGCAGCAAGCCGACATCAAGACAGTAGACTTTAAATGCCTTGAGGTCATCGTACGCAGAGAGCGGCACACCACCGGCAGCATTAAGGCGAACCGCCGTGATGAGCCCAGCATCGGCAAGCCATTCCAGAGCATCCTCGTATTCTCGAGCACGAGCCCCCTCGCGCACCGCACCCCAAACGAACTTTTTGTTCTCGCGCGCCAACTGAGCTGGAATCGAGTTCCATATTTGCGAAAGCTTGGCGAACTGCGCACGACCACCATGCTTGGCAAAATCGCGCTCGTAGGAATCCAAGAGGTCAGACAACACCTTATCGACCTGAACGATATCACCCGTCTCCGCCCACCGGCCAAGAGCCTCTGGCATGCCGCCGCATGCAAAATAACGACGAAGATGCTCGACGAGACGGACATGGAAGAAATCGGGCACTGTCTCGATCTGATCCAGGCCGCCAAGGTATTCGTCGTAGTTTGCAGCGCCTTCGGCTTTCAGAAACTCGGAAAAGCTCATGGGGCGCATCTCCATGAACTCGACCTTTCCCACCGGAAAAGCGCTGGTCTCACGGGACAAGCGAACGCCCAACAAAGACCC
>DBFMRS010000097.1:0-16889 GCA_048387515.1 Collinsella sp. | reverse complement strand
ACCGTGGCGGCCGCGGCGGCTTTGGCGATCGTGGCGGCCGTGGCGGCTTTGGTGACCGTGGCGGCGACCGTGGCGGTCGCGGCGGCTTTGGTGGCAACCGTGGTGGCTATGGCGACCGCGGCGGCAACCGTGGCGGCTTCGGCGGCAACCGTGGTAACGACCGCGGCGGTCGCGGTGGCGACCGTGGCGGCCGCAACGGTGGCGGCTTCCGCGGTAACCGTTTTTAGTTACGGCGTTTTACCAAACGCCGTAACGGGCCGACGCTGCGCGGGCCGCATTTGGACAATCTGACGTTCAACTTCAAGGGCGCGACCAGAAGGTCAGCGCCCTCTCGTTTCACGTCACCTTGCCTCAAATGCGACCCGCTCGCTGTCCGTCCTCTACCTGCGGCGCTGTCTTGCTCCGGATGCGGCAGTTAGGGACGTTCCTTTTAATATGAGCAGGACATTGTCAAGAGGCAAAATCGGGCCTGGCCCCAACGATATGGGGTCAGGCCCTCTCCCTATATCATCCCGTCCGCGGCGACCTCGGCGTGTCTTACCGACGCTCGTCTTTGCAGTTTAATATCCGCCCGCGGCGATCTCTCGCTGGGCAATCCGTTGCTACGGCTGAGGCTTCTACGTCGAACCGACAGTCTGTGCACGCGTGTGGCGCCCTGGGCGCTCGCAGAAAAGGGACCTGAGGTTCGCCTCAACGGCTTCGGATCGAACCGCTTCCGGGGTGACTGGCTTATGTGCGGGGGACCGCCCCCCTACGCCTCCTCGGCCATGAGGCCGACCGCCCATACCCAGCAGGCGAGCTCGCGCGCCGTGGCCACGTTCGCCTTGTTGCCGTGGACCCCGCGCGCGAGCAGCGCCTCCCGCCTCTCGGCCAGCCTCCGCACGCCCTTGGCGGCATGCCTCCGGGCGCCCCGGTCCGGGGCCTGGCCCTTGGCGAGGTCCTTCGGCCGCCCCGAGCACGTCAGGTAGTGCCACGCGGCCTCGACCAGCGTCTTCCTCAGGTGCTTGTTGCCGGCCTTGGTGATCGCGCCCCTGCGGTCGCTCTCCCCGCTGGAGTGCTCGGAGGGCGTCAGGCCGACCCACGCCGCGAACGAGCGGGCGTTCCTGAACCTCGAGAACTCGCCGGCCTCGAACACGAGGTCGGCGGCGGTCGCGGTGTCGACGCCCTTGAGGCAGCGCAGGGAGTCGACCCTCTTCCTCCACCTGGGCTTGCGGGCCTCGGCCTCGACGAGCCCCTCGAGCCTCGCCTTCTCCTCCGCCGCCCGCCTGACCGCGTCGACGTAGTAGGCGAGCACGTCGTTGTCGGCCCTCTCCGCGAACCTTATCGACTCGATCCAGGACCAGTGCGCCCGGGTCCAGTTGCCCTTCCTGCGGCCGGTGGGCGTCCTCTCGTCGAAGACGAGCCCGTGCCTGAGCAGGAACTTGGAGAGCCGCTGCTTCGAGCGCGAGAGGTCGTCCCTCGCGTCCTCGAGCGCCCTGGTCAGGTCGCGGGCGGCCTCGCACTCGTCGTCGGGGACCCACACCTCGACCACGTTGCCGACCGACAGCATGCGGGCGAGGAACTCGGCGTCGTTGCGGTCGTTCTTCCTGCGCCTGTCCGCGCTGGGCTTGATCATCTTCGAGACGGCGCCGACCACGCAGTCGACCCCCAGGCCGGAAAGCCTCTTCTGCAGGTCGAAGCCCGTGACCCCGGACTCGTACACGCACCTGGCCCTGGGGTCCATGGAACGGACCCACTCCGCGACGGCGCCGGCGTCGTAGCCGAAGGTCGCGGCACGTACCTCCCCGGTCATGACGTCGAGGGAGACGGCCTTTATCGAGCGGGCGTGGACGTCGAGGCCGATGAAGGTGGTAGTATCGAGCATGGGAGCCCCTTCCATGAATGCGGCGTGGCCGCCACGGTTGGATTAGACACTCACCATTGTCGGCCTAATCCGCGGTCTTTCATGCAGCAGGGGCTCTCAATGTTTTTATGTCCTGCTCATATCGTCTCTGCCGGCAGTTTGGGACACTCCTTGTAGTCATTGGGGACGTTCTTAAATGACTAGTCGTTGGGGACGTTCTTGTTTGACTAGTCATTCAAGAACGTCCCCAACGACTACATAGCATGAGAGTGGATAATCTCCCAGTTTGGGCTCGCATTCAGGCTCAAAGTGGGAGATTATCCACTCTCGTTTCTGTTCTGCCTACATTTGTAGGAACAGTTCGTGGAGGCGGGTGTCTTCGTCGAGTTCGGGGTGGAAGGTTACGCCGAGCTGGTTGCCCTGGCGCGCGGCGACGATACGGCCGTCGACTTTCGCTAAGGCCTTTGCGTCGCCGTGGACCTCGACGATGCGGGGCGCGCGGATAAACGTCAGCGGCACTTCACCGTCGATGCCAGCTACCTGCCCCTTGGTTCGAAAACTGCCGAGCTGCCTGCCGTAGGCATTGCGCTCAACGAGCACATCCATGGTTGCCAGGCGCGGCGTGCCCTTATCGTCATGGGCGGCAAGGTCGTGAGCCAGCAGAATCAGGCCGGCGCAGGTGCCCAGGACGGGCATGCCTTCAACAATGCGGGTGCGAAGCTCCTCGAGCATGCCCAACTCATCTAGCAGCTTCCCTTGAACGGTAGACTCGCCGCCGGGAAGTACCAGACGGTCAAAGTCCTGCTTTAAATCAGCCGCCTGCCTCAGCTCAATACAGCGCGCGCCCAGCTCGGATAGTCTTGCCTCGTGCTCGGCAAATGCGCCTTGGACCGCCAGCACGGCGACCGTTTGGTCTGCATAATCGCTCATGTGCGATCCTTTCTGCTGGACTAGCGCCCGCGCTCTTCCATGATAATCTCGATCTCGTCGGCGTTGATGCCCACCATGGCCTCGCCCAGGTCCTCTGAAAGCTCGGCAATGAGCTTGGCATCGGTGAAGTTTGCCACGGCCTTGACGATGGCGGCTGCGCGCTTGGCGGGGTCGCCGCTCTTAAAGATGCCCGAGCCGACAAAGACGCCTTCGGCGCCCAGCTGCATCATCAGCGCGGCGTCGGCGGGGGTCGCTACGCCGCCGGCGGCAAAGTTCACGACGGGAAGCTTACCCGTGGCATGGACCTCGCGCACCAGCTCGACCGGAACCTGCAGTTGCTTGGCTGCCTCAAAGAGCTCGTCGTTGCGCAGGGCAACAACGTCACGGATCTGCTTTTGGATCTTGCGCATGTGACGCACGGCCTGAACGACGTCGCCCGTACCCGGCTCACCCTTGGTGCGAATCATCGTGGCGCCTTCGGCAACACGGCGCAGCGCCTCGCCCAGATCACGGGCGCCGCAGACAAACGGCACGTCAAACTGGGTCTTGTCGATGTGATAGACGTCATCGGCAGGGGAGAGAACCTCGGACTCATCGATGTAGTCGATCTCGATGGCCTGCAGGACCTGCGCCTCGACGATGTGACCGATGCGGCACTTGGCCATGACGGGGATGGAGACGGCCTCCTGGATGCCCTTGATCATCTTGGGGTCGCTCATGCGCGAGACGCCGCCCGCGGCACGGATATCGGCCGGAATGCGCTCGAGTGCCATGACGGCGCAGGCGCCTGCCTCCTCGGCGATGCGCGCCTGCTCGGGTGTGGTGACGTCCATGATGACGCCGCCCTTGAGCATCTGCGCGAGCTCGCGATTGAGTTTGACGCGATCGGCCTTGCTGGTCTGTTCTGCCATGGTTGCTCCCTTGGTTGGCATGTGCATTGCTTGACGGAACATCCTATCGGGGAGCTGGGTATGGCGAAATACTCAGTTTTCAAGATAATAACAAGGTCAGACTAATACCAGATTGAATGGCTTAATAAGGTCAGGTGATAGGCTCATGCTTGACTACAATTTGGAAAAACGCGGCGAAGCATCGCTTTATGAGTATGTTTACCAGAAAATTCGAGATGATATTGTTGCTGGACGTATTGCGGCGGGGGAGCATCTTCCGTCTAAGCGCGCCTTTGCCAGTCATCTGGGAATCAGTGTTATTACCATCGAGAATGCATATAGCCAGTTACTCGCTGAGGGCTATATTTGCTCAATACCACGTCGTGGCTACTACGCTTGCGAGCTTCCGGATGCACCGGTTTTGGCTTCGGCTGCGGAGGGCATCGACCGAGATGCCGTCTCTGTGGGCCCCAGCGTGCATGATGTCAACGGACAGGTCGAGCGATTCGATGCGCTTTCTCCTTCTGCTTTGGAGGCGGCGCGGCTTTGGCAAAGCGCGCTACGGGCGACGCTGGCATCCGAAGACGAGCGCGAAATCTTTTCGCCCGCACCGGCGCAGGGCACTGCTCGGCTGCGACGCGCAATTGCTCACCATCTGCACGGGACAAGGGGTATGAATGTCGACCCCAACAACATCGTTATCGGTGCGGGCGCCCAGCTGCTCGATACCATGTTGGTTCAGTTGCTTGGCGCGGACAAGGTGTATGCGGTTGAGGATCCGGGCTATTTGCGTCTGACGCGTATCTATCAGGCTATGGGCTGCAAAGTTCGACATATCCCGTTGGATGATGAGGGCGTGGACTTGAGCACTCTGCAGAAAAGCGGGACCGATGTCCTTCACCTGATGCCGTCCCATCAGTATCCGACCGGTCTTGTGACGAGCATTGCGCGTCGCTATGCGCTTCTGAGCTGGGCCGCTGAGCGACCAGGTCGGTATCTCATCGAAGATGACTTTGATTGTGAGTTTCGCCTTGCCGGGAAGCCGATTCCCGCGCTCGCGTCGATTGATGCCGCCCAGTCGGTTATCTACACCAACACGTTTTCGAAGAGCCTTTCATCGGCGTTGCGTCTAGCGTACATGGTGCTGCCCGATGAGCTGATGGAGCGGTTTAGGTGCAACCTTGGTTTCTATGCCTCGTCGGTGAGTTCTGTCGACCAGGTCGCTTTGGCTCGTTTGCTGGAATCGGGTGATTACGAGCGGCATGTGAACCGCGTGCGCGTTCGTGCTCGTGAGGCGCGTGATGGCCTGATGGCGCTTGTGCGGAAGGCGTTTCCGGCGGGGGAGGTCTCAATCGAACATGCGGACGCGGGCCTTTACTGCACCGTGGTTGCGGAGCGCGGAGCGGGTGGAAGCTCTTTTGTGCGGGCCCTCACGCGCTCGAGTATCCCTTTTGTCGATATCAGTGACTGTTATTGGTGTGCCGATGGCGCATCTGCCCCTGAAAACTCAACTCATATTCTTGTCCAGTATGACGATCTGAGTCCAAAAGTACTAACTACCTTGGAATTGCAGCTAATGGGGGGCACTCTGCAATCTAAGTGAGTAGACTTTTAGCACTTTGGCGACCAGGCAGTTTTGTAACAAGCTATCTACCTGGGGTTTTGAAAAGCAGGAAGACCGGCCTGCTCGGAATGTTCAAAAAAGTCTACTCACTTGCCGCGTAAAGCTTCTGCATGAGAAAAAAATAGGGTTTTCAACAGGGCTTCGTCCAGCTCTCGACAAGCTTTTGGCCAGTTGGGGAGGGCTGTTGAAAACTTGGCAGTCCGTTCGGCGCCATTTTTGGTGCGTTCGCGCCAATGCGTGACTGACTGGGTTGAAATTCGTGTTCTCCTGTGCCTATGAAGGATCTACTTTGTGACATATCGGCTTTTAGGTACTGGCGTTTGCCTCCTCAAGTCCGCGCTTTGTGTCCGCCGCTTCCACGACCGGAAGAAGACCGGCAGCGATATGATCTCGCCCGCAACCCGACGGCTGCGGTCGCGCTCGGTTTTCCGTTGTATACATTGGTTCGGACGAGAAACAAACGGACTTGTCCGGCCAGCATTAGGCAGCGGCTGTTTCTTGGTGAGCTCCCCAGGGAATCCGTGCTGGAAACGGAGCATGGATTTTTGATTACGTCTCCTCTACTGACGGCATTCATCATGTCACGGCATCTGACGGATCTTCAGCTTCTTTTGGTATTGGCGGAGATGTGTGGCTTGTTTGCGGTGTGTGCCCTGCCGGCGTTACTTGAGACGGAGCTTTCGCGTGCAATTGATTCGGGTGCGATTTCGACAACGTTCGGTTGGGCGCGCTGCCCGTCCGAGGACGGCACCGCCTCAAGTTTATGGCGTCGAGACGCTTTGGTTTTGGGCGGAGACCTTGACCGTTTTTGTTCAGATGTTTGTGGGATGCGTTACGGCAATAGATTTATGGCGGTATCGCAACTCGTTCCATTGGGTGCCGCGTCGCCTTTTGAGGTCGAGGCGTATTTGTTGCTTGGACTGCCGCGAGCCCTGGGAGGCGAAGGTTTTTGCGGCATAGAGCTTAATGTTGAAGTGATGCTAAGCACAAGTGCTCGAGCGATTGTGGGAAAGTCCCGTGTATATATCGACCTACTTCTTTCTTCGCCGGACGGCAGGCGACAGGTGGCCATTGAATGTCAGGGAAAGGCCTCGCACGGACGCGCAGGGGATGGCTTGCGTGACGCTGACCGCATGACGGCCCTTCAGGCCATGGGCTACGATGTACTTCTCCTGACACACAGACAGATATCCGATGAGGGTAGATTCCGCGCGATCGTTAAGACCGTATGCAGGATGCTCGATGCTGAATATCGCGATAAAAGCTCAGATGAGCAAAGGGCTGAGACATTACTTCGGTCTGAACTATTCGTTGACTGGACAAAATTGGGAGTAATTGACGGAAAGATGCCCGTTAGACACAAAACAGTTCGATCGTGGACGGCTGCGGTTCTAAGTGAGTAGACTTTTGGCTTGATGGCGACCAGGCCGTTTTGAAACAAGTCATTTCCCTGCGACTTTATAAAGCAATACGGATGGTCTGCTCGGCAAGTTTCGAAAAGTCTACTCACTTAGTTTTTGACGAGAGACCGATGCCGAAGATAGCTCTATTTCAGGGCGTTAACGAGTCCTCGAGACACAAAAAGGCCCGAACCAATACGGTCCGGGCCTCATTGAGCTAGAGGTTATGTCTCAGGCAGCTGGCTTAGCCAAAGTAGCGCTTGAGCAGGCCGGCGAAAGCCTTGCCGTGGCGGGCCTCGTCGCGAGCCATCTCGTGCACGGTGTCGTGGATGGCATCGAGGCCAGCGGCCTTGGCGCGCTTGGCAAGATCGGTCTTGCCGGCGGTGGCGCCGTTCTCGGCCTCAACGCGCATCTCGAGGTTCTTCTTGGTGGAGTCGGTCACGACCTCGCCCAGGAGCTCGGCGAACTTGGCGGCATGCTCGGCTTCCTCGTGGGCAGCCTTCTCCCAGTACAGGCCGATCTCGGGATAGCCCTCGCGATGGGCGACGCGAGCCATGGCCAGGTACATACCGACCTCAGAGCACTCGCCCTCAAAGTTGGCGCGCAGGTCGGCAACGATGTCCTCGGAGACGCCCTCCATCTTGGCGACGCCCACGACGTGCTCGGCAGCCCACTCGAGCTGACCCTCCTCCTGCTTCAGGAAGCGAGAACCGGGAACGCCGCACTGGGGGCACTTGAAGTCCTCGGGCAGCTGGTCGCCGTCGAACTCTTCCACATAACCGCAAACGGGGCATACAAACTTCATGATTCGATCCTTTCGATCGATGGCGATGGGGCGCTTGTCCGGTCCCGTAAGGGCCCTCTCCGGACGTGCGTCTTGACGGGTTCTATTATCCATAAATGCAACCAAATGTGAAGCCTATTAGGAATGATTTTTAATAAAACAATTTTGAGATATGAAGATGTTGATTGATTAACGATTGACATGTCGTCTGTGACCTCCGATGAGTAAAATCGGTCGAGCAAATGTTGACCAATCAACAAATGAGGGAGCCTCCTTTATGCATCTAGCCCGCCGCGCCTGGTGCCGAACGTATCAAACGGTTTTTCGCATCGCATTGCCGGTGCTGCCCTATACCGAGCCGCGCATTTTGGAGCATGCCGAGGATGTGCCCGCGGTGCTTCAAAAGCGCTCGATCCAGAAGGTCCTTATCGTGACGGACCCTGGTATTGCACGTTTGGGGCTCACGGCATCACTCGAGCGTGCGCTTACGGCTCAGGGGGTTGGCGTTGCGGTCTATGCCGAAACGCGTGCGAACCCCACGGTCTCGAATGTGGAGGAGGCGGCGTCCCTGTATCGAGAGAGCGCCTGCCAGGCTGTTATCGGCTTTGGCGGTGGCTCGGCCATGGACTGCGCCAAGGGCGTAGGGGCGCGCATTGCGCAGCCAAACAAGCCCATCAACAAGATGCGCGGCCTGCTGCGGATTCATCGTCGCCTGCCGCTGCTCATCGCCGTTCCCACTACGGCAGGTACGGGAAGCGAAGTCACGCTTGCGGCGGTAATTACCGATGACGAGACGCACTACAAGTACCCCATTAACGACTTTGTGCTTATTCCGCGCTTTGCGGTGCACGACCCCGAGTTTACGCGCGGTCTGCCCGCCTCCATTACGGGGCAGACGGGTATGGACGCCCTGACGCATGCCGTCGAGGCCTTTATCGGGCGAAGCACCACGCCCTATACGCGCAAGATGGCGCGACAGGCGGTGCAGCTCATCCACGACAATTTGCTCGAGGCCTATGAGCATGGCGACGACATGCGTGCGCGCCGCAATATGCTTTCGGCGGCGTATAAGGCAGGCGTTGCGTTTACCCGCTCCTATGTCGGATACGTTCATGCCATCGCACACAGCTTGGGCGGGCGTTACGGGATTCCGCACGGTTTAGCCAACGCCATCATCCTGCCGCACATGCTTCGCGCTTATGGTGACGCCGCCGCCCCCAAGCTTGCCGATCTTGCTCGCATGGCGGGCATTGCGCCGGCTACCGCGCAGGACAGTCTTGCGTCCGAGGCCTTTATCGATTGGGTCGACCGCATGAACGAGATCCTGGGAATCCCCAAATATGTCTCGGGCATTCGCCGCTCCGACATTCCCGAGATGGCGGCGCATGCCGATGCCGAGGCCAATCCGCTGTACCCCGTTCCGCTTTTGATGGACCGCTTGGAGCTCGAGCGTATGTACGAGGTCGTCGCGGGTGGTATGTTTGAGGACGAGAACTAGGAGGGTGCCATGAACACCGAGGAAATTGCGCGCATCGTCGGCGATCAGCGCACTTACTTTAAAACGCACGCTACGTTTGATGTTGATGCCCGACGTCGCGCGCTCGTGAGTTTACGCGATGCGGTGCGGGCCCACGAGGCCGATATCGCCCATGCTCTCAAGACCGATTTGGGGAAGTCGCATGACGAGGCCTATATGTGCGAGATTGGTACGTCGCTTTCCGAGATTCGACATCAGATCGCTCACGTGGCTCGGTGGAGTCGTCCACGCCTGCGTCCGTGCGATCTCGCTAACGCCGTGAGCGTGTGCAAAACGCAAGCCGTGCCCTATGGCGTCACACTTATCATGGCTCCGTGGAACTACCCGTTTTTGCTAACACTCGAGCCGCTCGCCGGCGCCCTTGCCGCGGGCAATACCGTGGTCATCAAGCCGAGTGCCTATGCTCCGGCATCGAGCGCGGTGCTCAAGCAAATCTGTGAAGAGGCATTTGATCCGTGCCTGGTGACGGTTGTCGAGGGTGGGCGCGCCGAAAACGAAGCGCTGCTCGATGAGTGCTGGGACAAGATCTTCTTTACCGGTAGCGTTCCGGTCGGCAAGCTCGTTATGGAGCTCGCGAGCAAAAACCTCACGCCCGTGACGCTTGAGCTGGGCGGCAAGAGCCCCTGCATCGTGGATGCGACGGCAAACTTGAAGGTCGCGGCACGGCGTATCGCCTTTGGCAAATGGCTCAACGTGGGGCAGACCTGCGTGGCGCCCGACTACCTGCTGGTCGATACGCGCGTGCACGACGAGCTGCTGGGCCTCATCAAGGAAGAGGTCCGCCGTATGTTTGGCGAGCATCCGCTCGATAACGAGGATTACGGGCATATCGTCAACGCCAAGCATTTTGCGCGCGTGCGCGGGCTGATCGATCCCGATAAGGTCGTGCTTGGAGGCACCGCGCGGGAGACTTCGCTGAAGATCGAGCCGACGATTTTGGACGGCGTGACCCCCGATGACGCCGTGATGCAGGAGGAGATCTTCGGTCCCATCTTGCCGGTGCTGACGTTTGAGAGCCTAGACGAGGCCGAAGCGTTTATTACGGATCGTCCGACGCCGCTGGCCCTGTATATCTTTAGTCAGGATCGCGCAGTTCAGCAGCGCTTCGTGCGTTACGTGCCCTTTGGCGGTGGCTGTGTCAACGACACGATCATGCACTTGGCTACGAGCCATATGGGCTTTGGCGGCATGGGCGCGAGCGGTATGGGGCAGTACCATGGACGCGAGAGCTTCGATACGTTTATCCACAAGAAGAGTATCGTGAACAAGGCAACTTGGCTGGACGTGCCGTTTCGGTATGCGCCCTACGCAAGCTGGAAGCACAAGTTCGTGCGCATGTTTGTGCATTAGAAAAGGGCGCAGGTAATACGAACAAGTGTTCCTATTACCTGCATTTTGCGTTAGACTACTGTTATGGAGCACGGATGGGCCAACTCCCTTTAGAAGGGATTTGGTATGAACGTAAGCGATGTTATTTCGTTATTGGCGTTGTTGATTGCGGCTATCGAACTCGGTCTGTTTATCGGCCGAATGAAATAGCCGCCCCCGCGTAAGCGAAGACGGCCACTTCTCACGATGAAAACGTGTATCGGAGTTGGCAAGACCCGCGGCAACGAGTGCCATCCGTGTTCCTATCTTATCTGCAAGCGTTCTGTCGCGCAAGCGTTGAGGCAAACGATTGAAGGACGCAGACAGGATGTATTTGTGTCCGCACGGGACCGTAGACTTCTCAATAAGGTTACACACCGGTTTATCCGGCCGTTAGGGGAGTTGCTATGTACGAGCCTTCACGTGTTCTTCTGTCGTTTCACATCGCAGGATTTCAATATGCCGACGGCGCTTTGGTCCTAGGCGATCTTAAAGCGGGCGATAAACTGACGCTGTGTGCCGAGCGCGATAATCCCCATGACCCCGAGGCAGTTGCGATCTACTATGGCAAGACCAAACTTGGCTACGTTCCGGGAAACGAGGTCGGCCCACTGTCCCTGATGATGTATTACGGCCACGAGGACGTATTTGAGGCCCGTGTGCAACAGGTTGCCCCCGAACGCAGCCCGTGGCATCAGGTGCGCGTTGGGCTCTATGTGGTGGATGCTCGCTAGTCGGCAATGGAGGCTGCCATGTTTGATGACGATGACCTGTTCGATCTGACAGATGATCCGTTTGAGTGGGATATGCTACTCGATGACGATGAGTTGGAGCAGGACCGTAGGAAACGGCAGGACAAGAAAACTCAGAGTGACGCTTCGAAAAAGCGAGACAAGCGCCGCCGCGGACTGTTCGGTGGGCTCTTTGGATAACCGCCGCATCGCTACGTCTGTATACTTAGCACGAGTTGAACACGTTGCGAAATGAGGACATAGACGATGATGTGGTTTACCGCCGACCTGCACCTGGGCGATACGAATATCTTGCACGATATGGATCGGCCGTTTGATTCGGTCGAGGAGATGAACCGCAAGGTCATCGATGCCGTCAATGAGTGCGTGGCGGCGGACGACCGTCTCTATATTCTGGGTGACTTTACCTATCGTTTGCCCCTGGCGGAGGCGGTGCGCCTGCGCGAGCGTATCGAATGCCAGAACGTGACGCTCATCCGCGGTAACCATGACGGCGACTGGGAAGATTCCGACGTACCGCAGATTTGGGAAGACGTGCGCGATTACCTGGAGATTGCTCCCGGCTATGCCAAGGGCCATCGTCTGGTGATGAGCCATTACCCCATGCTCAGCTGGAATGGTAAGGCGCGTGGCGCCATCATGCTACACGGGCATATCCACAGCAGAGGAGACCGCACCAACGTGCGCAACCGCGACCGCGAACGCCCTATCTTTCGCTACGATGTCGGTCTCGATGCCAACGAGTACAAGCCCGTAAGCCGCGATCAGATTCTTAGCTTCTTTGGGTTATAGGGCGCCAGAGCCACCACAAAGGGGACAGGCACCTTTGTGGTGGTTCTGGCGCCGTTGCCATTATGGCAGCGGCGTCTTTTTTGTCCGCGCGGCGCGGTAGAGTGTAGACGGTTGAAATTTGCGTCTATCGAGGAGCTGCTATGAACGAGATCAAGTGCCCGCATTGTGGCGAAGTTTTTAAGGTCGACGCGTCCGGTTATGCGGATATTGTTAAGCAGGTGCGCGATGCCGAGTTTTCGCGCGACCTGGATGAGCGTGTGAAGGCGGTTCAGCGCGAGGGCGAGCAGGCACTGGAGCTTGAACGCTCGCGTTCGTCGGCTGCTTTGCAAAAGGCAGAGTCTCAGCGCAACGCTCAGCTTGTCGAGCAGAAGAACACTGCGGATCAGAAACTGGCGCAAGAAGTCGCCAAGCGCGATGCTGAGCTCGCCGAGCTGCGCGCCAAGCTCGAGGGCGCTGCCGCAGAGCGCGAGAGCGCAAGCCAGCGTGCGGCGGTTGAAGCCCGTGCCGACGCTCAAAAGGAGAACGCCGAGCTTCAGCGCGAGATCGACAATTTGCGTGCGCAGTTGGGGCGCAAAGATGACGAAGCAAAGCTTGCCGAAGCCGCGGTGCGCAATGCGACTCAAAATGACCTCGCCGCGCGCGATGCTCAGATTGCGGAGTTGCAGGCAAAGCTTGCCGCCGCAGATAAGGCTCAAGAAATGGCACTCGCAACTGCTGCGGCCGAGGCACAGCGTAAGCTCGAGGCTGCGCAAAACGAAGCGAATCGTAAGCTTTCCGATTACCAGACAGAAGTGCGCGAGAAGTTCTCGAATGCTAAGACTCAGTCCGAGCGCGAGGCCGAGGGCCTTCGTGCACAGCTTCGTGAGCAAGAACTTTCTGCAAAAATGGAGCTGTCGAAGGCGGTCGCCGCGGCGGAGCGAGAGCGCGATGAGGCGCGTGCCAAACTGACGAGCGAGCTGGCGGTGCGCGATTCTCGCGAGGAGCAGGCCAAGGCGGCCCATGAACTCGAGCTTGCTCAGGCCAAACGCGCGAGTGACGAGCTGATCCGCTACAAGGACGAAGAGATTGAGCGCCTTAAGGACATGAAGGTGCGCTTGTCCACCAAGATGGTTGGCGAGTCGCTCGAGCAGCATTGCGAGACCGAGTTCAATCGCTTGCGCATGACGGCGTTTCCCAACGCGTATTTTGAGAAAGACAA
The DNA here is from genome assembly GCA_048387515.1 of Collinsella sp. Lineage (GTDB taxonomy): Bacteria > Actinomycetota > Coriobacteriia > Coriobacteriales > Coriobacteriaceae > Collinsella. Next base: position 3,771 of record DBFMRS010000097.1, on the reverse strand, counting down.
CGATGCATCCGAGGGCACCAAGGGCGACTTCATCTTTCGTGAGTGCGACGCGAGCGGCAACGAGATCATCTCGATCATGTTCGAGATGAAAAACGAGAACGACGAGACTGCGACCAAGCACAAGAACGAGGATTTCTTTAAGAAGCTTGATCACGATCGTCGCCAAAAGAGCTGCGAGTACGCGGTGCTCTGCACCCTGCTCGAGCCCGAGAGCGAGCTCTATAACGCCGGTATTGTGGACGTGAGCTACCGTTACGAAAAGATGTACGTGATCCGCCCGCAGTTCTTCATTCCCATGATCACGCTGCTGCGCAACGCTGCTATGGGCTCGCTGCGCTATAAACAGGAGCTGGCAGAGTACAAGCAGCAGAATATCGATGTTACGAATTTCGAAGCCAAGATGGAGAAGTTCAAGGACGGCTTCTCGCGCAACTACAACTTGGCGAGCAAGCAGTTCGAGTCAGCGATCAAGGAGATCGATGCTGCCATCAAGCAGCTCGAGAAGACCAAGGACGACCTGCGTCGCAGCACCGAGAACCTGCGCTTGGCCCACAACAAGGCTGATGAGCTTACGATCCGCAAGCTCACCTGGGGTAACAAGACCATGAAGGCGGCGTTTGACGATGCGCGCGAGGCTGCAGCAGATGCGGGCGATGAACCTGCCGAGGCCGATGCGTATGAGGTCGAGGATGCCGAGTAGGGCATAGCGTATAGTGCAAAAACAGGGCCGCTGGCTATATTGTCAGCGGCCCCGTTCCGTTCCGTTTCGGTATGTTCGGCTAGTCTTCGAGCAGGTCCTCGATAAAGCCGACACGGTAGTTCTTGAAGATGACCTCGCCGCCGTCTTGCGTGGCGTCCAGATCGACATCGCCCATGATGCCAAAATCGTGGTCGTCATCTTCGTCGGCAAAGATCTGGTGCACGTGCCACACGTGATCGGTCTTCTCGTCGGATTCATCGATGGAAAACATCGCGGCGCTGCGGGCGTCTCCGTCGGTGAGGATTTCCTCGTGCTGCTCATGGTAGGCATCGAGCGCCTTTTGCCAGCGGACCTCGCTCATGCCCCAGTCCTCGTCGAGCTCGCCCAGGTCGCGCACGTGTCCGCGGGCAGCAAGGGTTACGCGGCGGAAGAGCGCGTTGCGCACCAACAGTGTGCAGCCGCGACGGTCCGCAACGACTTCGTCGATGCCCTGCGGCGGTGCGGCGTCGAGTGCAGCGGGGTTGCCGGCGTTCTCCCACTCGTCCACCAGGCTCGAGTCGACCGAGCGCACCACAAAGCCGAGCCACGAGATAATGTCACGCAAGCGCTCATCGCGCTTCTCAATGGGCACGGTGCGATCGAGGGAACGGTAGGCCTCGGCTAAGTAGCGCAGCAGAATGCCCTCGGAGCGGGCGATGCCGAGCTTTTGGATATAGCCCTTAAAGTCGCTCGCGCTCTCCAGCATGTCGCGCAGAACGCTCTTGGGCGAGAGCTGGTAGTCGTTGGCCCAAGGTACTTCTTGGCAGTACTTGTCGAAGGTGGCATCGAGCAAGTCCTCGAGCGGCTTTTCGTAGGTGACATCCTGGATGCGCTCCAGGCGTTCTTCATATTCGACGCCGTCAGCCTTCATTTCGGCCATCGCGCGGTCGCGCGCGGCGCGCTCCTGTGCACGCAGCACCTGCTTGGGGTCCTCGAGCGTAGCCTCGACCATCGAGATCAGATCCATGGTATAGGTCTCACTCTCGGGGTCGAGCAGCTCCAGGGCGGCAAGCAAAAACGGCGAGAGCGGCTGATCGAGCGCAAAGTCCTCGGGCAGGTCGACCGTCAGCGCGTAGTCGATGTCCGGCGCGGCGTCAGCCGGAGCGTCGGGCGCGGGCGGCACCTCGGTGCGAACGACGACGCCGGAGTCGATGAGCGTGGCGAAGATCTCGTCGGCACGAACCTCGAGCTTTGCCTTTTCCTCGGGCGTTTGCAGGCTTGTCTCGATGAGGTCGTGCACGCGGGCGCGAGCGTCGCCGCCCTGCTCGACCACGCTAATCACCATGGAGTGCGTGATACGCAGGCGCGGCTTGAGCGTTTCGGGCTGCGTCTCGATCAGACGCTCAAAGGTCTGCTTGTTCCAGGTGACAAAGCCCTCGGGGGCCTTTTTCTTTTTAATCTTACGGAGTTTTTTGGGGTCGTCGCCCGCTTTGGCCATAAGCTTGGCATTCTCGATCTCGTGCTCGGGTGCCTCGGCAATTACCATGCCCTCGGTATCAAAGCCAGAGCGACCGGCGCGACCGGCGATCTGATGGAACTCGCGGGCGCGCAGGCGACGCATCTTGTAGCCGTCGAACTTGGTGAGCGCGGTGAGCACCACAGTATGGATGGGTACGTTGATGCCGACGCCGAGTGTGTCGGTGCCGCAAATGACGGGCAACAGGCCCTGCTGCGCCAGGCGCTCGACCAGTAGGCGATAGCGCGGCAACATGCCAGCATGGTGCACGCCGACGCCGCAGCCGAGCAAGCGCTTGAGGATCTTGCCGAAGGCCGTCGAGAAGCTCGTGCCCTTGGCCGCCTCCTTGATGGCCTCGCGCTGCTCCTTGCTGGCAATGCCAAAGTTGGCGAGCGACTGTGCCGTCGCAAGGGCGGCATCCTGGCTAAAGTGCACGATATAGAGCGGGGCCTCTCCACGGCGCATGGCGAGCTCGACGGTACCCTCGAGCGAGGTCGTCACGTAGTCGTAGCTCAGCGGCACGGGGCGTGGGGCATCGACGACTAAGTCGCAGGTAGCGCCGGTGTGTTCCTCGAGTGAGGCGGCGATGGCAGTGACATCGCCGAGCGTGGCGCTCATGAGCATGAATTGCGTGTGAGGCAGGGTGAGCAGCGGCACCTGCCAGGCCCAACCGCGATCAGGGTCGGCAAAGTAGTGGAACTCGTCCATGGCGACGCAGCCAACATCGGCATCTTCGCCCTCGCGCAGCGCGTCGTTGGCAAGGATTTCGGCCGTGCAGCAGATGACGGGCGCCTTGGTGTTGATATGCGTATCGCCGGTGATCATGCCTACGTTATCGCGGCCGAGCACCTGCACAAGGTCGAAAAACTTCTCGCTGACCAGAGCCTTGATGGGGGCCGTGTAGTAGCAGCGCTTGCCCTGCGCCATGCCCATAAAGAGCATGCCCAGCGCGACAAGCGACTTGCCCGATCCGGTCGGTGTCCCCAAAATGACATGGTCACCGGCGGCTAGATCCATGAGGGCCTCTTCCTGGTGGTCCCACAGCTCAATACCGCGATTGCTCGTCCATTCAAAGAAGCGTTCGAAGGCCTGGTCGGGCGTGAGCCATGGTTCGGGCTCGCTGCCATCCTCGGGCTCCCACCAGGTGGGGGAGAGTGCGCCGAGCGAGCCGAACTCGGCTTCGGTTCCCGTGCCGCCCGAGAATGAGCTGGCGGCGCCGGAGACGGTGCTGGCGGCGGTATCTGTCGTAGTCTGTGCCATGTGGTTGCTTTCTCTCGCGTTTGTCCGCCAACTATTATGGCGTAGCGGCGGCGCGGGGTGCCAGCGCGCGAGAAAATGCAGGAAATGGGCGTTCTGTCCAGCTGTTTGGTGCAGTTGCCAGCTAAGTGAGTAGACTTTTTGCGATATCGCGAGCACATGGCTTTTGCGCAAGGGATCTACCTGCACTGATAATTGTTCTCGGGGGAAGCGGGCGCTGCGGGGCGCGGCAACGGCGCGCGATTTCCGCGTCGCAGCGCTACCCTGATGCTGAATGCCGGGACGATGACCCACTGACCTGCTGACGCCTCTTCGGCCG
>DBFMRS010000096.1:0-16237 GCA_048387515.1 Collinsella sp. | reverse complement strand
ATGTTGATGCCCTTGAGGCAGGCAAGCGCGGGAACCGGGCTCTTAACAAACTCATGCCAGTCGAGGATGGTGCCGAACGAGTAGATGCAGACCATGTAGAAGCCGCCGGCGGCCAGCAGGGCCAGGGAGATGATCTTGCCGAACTTGTTCCAGTTGAGGCCCTCGGCTGCTTCCTCAGCCTGCTGAGGAATGGTATCGAAACCGGCGTAGAAGAACGGAGTCAGAACCAGGACCGACACGATGCCGGCGAACAGGCTGGTGCTTTCGGTAGCGGCCTTGCCGCCGCCAGCGCCGGTGACCTGGGAGAACACGGGCATGGCGTTGTCCGGCGAGCCGGTGAACAGCGAGACGCCCATGGCGAGCAGCATGCCGCAGAGCAGGGCCTTGGTCAGGAAGGCCTGGAGTTTGGCAGCCGAGCTGGCGCCGCGGAAGTTGAGGAAGATGACGTAGACTGCAAAGCCGAGCGCGATCAGCGTCGGGAACAGGTAGACGTCGGCCCCCAGTATGGTGTAGAGCTTGACGGCGCGCAGCCACTCAAGGCCGGGCAGGCTGCCGAACATCTCGGACACGAGGGTCGAAATGGCGATGGCCTCCCACGGGCACAGGATGCCGTTGCCCAGGGCCAAAAGCCATCCGGTGATGTAGCTCAGCGTACGGCCAAAGCTACGATCGACATACTCGACGATGCCGCCCGAGATGGGGATAGCAGCCGTGAGCTCACCGAAAACAGCTCCGACGGGCACGAGGAAGATTGCACCCAAGAGGAATGCGATCATAGCGGGAACGGGACCGCCGCCCACGACCATCCAGTCGCCGACCTGCAGAACCCAACCGGTACCGATGATGGCACCAAAGCCGATGGTGAAGAAGTTCCAGAGCGAAAGCGTTTTCTTCATGCCGCCGTTATCCTCGACTGCAACTTCTGCGTTCTTGTCCGCCATTGTTCCCCTCCTTTCCTGTTTGACGCCCTTGGCGTCACCCCTTGCGCGGTCCGTTTTGCCGCGCGCTTTTATTCCATGGCTTTAAGATACGGCCTTGGCGCAGCAGCGCCGCTCGCAGCTCGACCGAAGGCAGAACTGCAAAACGAGCGGCACCGTTTTTGGGACGAACGGCGGGAGACGTCATTCGTCTTGGACGCTTTCATCTTGTCTGCTTTTGAATACCTGTTGCCGTGACGTTTGGCGCGCGGCGCGGCAACGTTCATACCATTTGTCAGGCTTTTGGCGCACATACCCATGTGTCGTGCATCTTTTTATGTAGGATAGACAAGTTACACATGAGGCAAGGTGATTCGAATGGCATACGGATACAATGACGGCGACCAACGGCCACAAAGCGTGCGCCTTGCCGGCCGCACCACGCCAACGCCCAGAAGCACCTCCGACAACGACAACCCGCAGCGCCCCCAAGAGCAGCCCAGGGCTTCTTCGCGGCAACAAAGCCGTACCGCGCAGCAGTCAGACCGCGTGAGTACGAGCACACGCCAACGCCAGACCGACACATCGCAGCCACGCCGCTACGATCGCCGTAAGACCGACTACTACGTCAAGCGCTCCTTTTCGCGACCTCAACGCGATCGCGGCAATTCCGCCCCTCACCCCGCGTCGCATACCACAAGCCACACGCTTCCGGCCCGCCGCCTACGTCTTGCGCTTTGCTCCATCGCCGCCTGCCTCGTCTTTGTGTTTTTGGGATCCTGTATCTCCCACGGATCAGCCGGTCTTGAGCCCATTGCCGAGGACAAGCTGCTTAAAGCTCCCGTCGCGCCCGGTTACTCCTTTGCGTTCTCGACCCCACGCTCGCAATGGCAGTCCGGCACCATGCCCCACATCTACCAAATTGACCCCGCATGGTCGGAACTGCCCTATGCCGGCGGCACTATTCGCGAAAACGCTTGCGGTCCCACCTGCCTCACCATGGTCTATATCTTTAAGACCGGCCACACCGATAAGACGCCGGTCGATATATGCGCACTGGCCGAAGTCGGCAACTACGCCCCCACTGGTGCCACCGAGTGGTCGTTTATGACAGGCGGTGCGTGGCAGCTGGGGCTCAACGGAACACAGCTCTATAACGATCGCGAATCGATTACCCAAGCACTTCGCTCGGGTGCGCCCGTCATCGCCGCAGTGCGCCCCGGTACGTTTACCAACGTAGGCCACTACATCGTGCTCTACGGCATCGACGATGCCGACCAGATTGGCGTCTACGACCCCAACTCGGCCAGCCGCAGCGCCCGCCGCTGGGGCGTCGTAGAGGTCCTCAACGAAGTCGAAGCCATGTGGGCCTACTACTAGTCATTGGGGACAGACTTAAATGAGTGGTCATTGGGGACGCTCTTGTTTGACTAGTCATTTAAGAACGTCCCCAATGACTAGGTGAATAGCAAAAGCCCCGCAGTCGGAGCGGACTGCGGGGCTCATGAAGAGAGGCTAGTTTGTGGGCGCTTTGCCTAGCGCCCACGAGAGAGGCAACAGAGTAGAGACTACTCGTGGATGCGGGTACCGGAGAGGCCAGCCATGGTCTCGGCGGCCTTGTCCAGAGCGCCGATGATGCAGGTACGGCCCTTGCGGGAACGGGCGAACTTGATGGCAGCGCGGACCTTGGGCTCCATGGAACCCTTGCCGAACTGGCCCTCGTCGGCCAGGCGCTCGGCCTCGTCGGCGGTGAGGTCCTCGAGCTCCTCCTGGTTGGGCTTGCCAAAGTTGATGGCGACATGCTCAACGGCGGTCAGCAGGAACAGAACGTCGGCGTCGCAGTCCTCGGCCAGCAGCTCGCCGCCCAGGTCCTTGTCGATGACGGCGGGAACGCCCTTGTAGCAGCCCTTGTTCTCGTAGTCGCGGACGACGGGGATGCCGCCGCCACCGCAGGCGATGACGATGAACTCGTTGTCGAGCAGGTTGAGGATGGAGTCAGCCTCGACGATCTTCTTGGGATCGGGGGAAGCGACGACGCGACGCCAGCCGCGACCGGAATCCTCGACGAAAACCTTGGAAGGATCCTCGGCCATGAACTCCTTGGCCTGCTCCTCGGTGTAGAAGGGGCCGATCGGCTTGGTCGGGTTCTTGAACGCGGGATCGTCCGGGTCGCACTCGATCTGGGTGACGACGGTGGCGGCGTGCCAACGCTTATAGCGCTTGTGCATCTCGCGGCCAATGCCCTGCTGCAGGTGATAGCCGATGTAGCCCTGGGACATGGCGCCGCACTCGGGCAGCGGCATCTCGGGGGTGCCGATGGCGTCGTGGGCAGCGGCGAAGGCGTTCTGAATCATGCCAACCTGCGGGCCGTTGCCGTGGGTGATGATGATCTCGTTGCCCTGCTCGATCAGGCCGAGGAGAGCGTGAGCGGTGTTGCTCACGGCCTCGATCTGCTCAACGGGGTTGTTGCCGAGGGCGTTGCCGCCAAGGGCGACGACGATACGATCGGGCTTGCCAAGAGGCTTAGACATTGCTGGAATCCTTTCTGTAAAAGGCCTACAACCCATTAATAACCCGCGCCCGTGCGATACGCGAGTTTATTAAGGTTTATATTCTCTTTATCGCTCATTTTATTCATTTTGAAAATAGTTGAACGGTGAACGGTCGCTTTTACCCGCTCAGCGTAAAGAAACCCAGCTCAAGCATATCTACGTCATTTACGTGCAACTTTATTTTAATAGAGCAGGGATTAGACCAGATTATGCAAACTGTATCTTTGCTAAACATAAAACAGACAGCGCAAAGTCTTACTCGCACTATACGAGATTCTATGCACTTATTGGACGAGTATGCAGCCCTGCAATAACATGGCGTTTTTCATCCAACTTAAGGAATAGACAAGTGCTCATACCGCGCGTCGGCCGGCAGCCGGCGAGCCGTCTCGTCGATTGCCGCTTCCAGAAAATCAAAAACTGATATTGCACGCGCAATTACGGCATGGTACTTTAGCGAAGAACAGCGCGGGCTGGGGCGACAGAGATCTGTCGTGAAGTTTGGGTTCGGCGACCCCGCTGCTGTCTTCTCCTTATCCGCCAGCGAACCCCTTGAGCGACGGATTGAGGAGGTCCTTACTATGACAAAAATGCTCAAGATCACGCTGAATGGCGAGACGTTTCTCGCCGACATGCTCTGGGACAAGGCTCCCGAGGCATGCAAGCTGTTCGAATCATCCTGTCCAGTCGAGTCACGTATCTTTTCGGCAAAGATCTGCGATGCCGAGGTAACCTATCCTGTCTCGGGCCCCATCGCCAATTACGAGCACATCGAGAACCCCGTCTTTCACGAGCCAGCGGGCGCCGTGAGCTGGTATGGCGGATGGTCGTCAATCTGCATCTTCTTTGACGTGTGCGAGCCCTTTGGCACCTGCAACATGTTCGCCCGCATCTGCGAAGCCGACCGCGAGCGTTTTGCCGCCGCCTGCCGCAATGTCTGGGACAACCAGGGCATGTACATTAAAAACGAAATCGTCGAGATCGAAACGGAGGCCTAAAGATGATGGATATCAACAATCTGCTCACGCTCGACCTTGCCGAGTACACCACTGCACTTGAGGCCCTCGCCGATCAAATGATGCTCGAGGAACCGCGTGACATCGACTACATGCGCCGCCGCAAACTCGACACCGGCCGCGAATTCGCCGTCTGGAACTTCACCGTCGGCTACTGTATGAACGCCGCCGACGCCCTCTCCCTCCTGCGAGCCCAGGCCAACGAAAACGCCAACGACGGCACCGCCGACCTCGCAACGATCAACAACAGCGCCGCGCGCCTGTGCGACTGGTTCTCGGGCGCCTTCGACGTCACCGGCAAAATGGATGACACCACGGCAATCCTCGCCCACAGCCGCGACCTCTACGCCCAGGTTGAGACTCACGAACAGTTCGCGGCCCTCACCCGCGCCACCGAGCGCTATCTGGTCCAGCTCCAATTTTGGGTCGACCGCCAGATTCCCTGGCCGGCTATTAGCGACCTCGTCCACGGCTACCGCCTACGCACGGAGTCCGGCGAGACAAGGTAACCAAGCAAGTAGCACCGACAACACCCCACCATCGGAATCCAAAGTAAGAATCAGAGGGCTGGAGACGCACGCAGCAGCGTCTCCGGCCCCTTCGCAAAGTAGGGCGCCGTTTCAGTGGCTTTGAGACCTTATCGGACCTTTGCTATCTTCCAATTTTTGTATATTTACGCACGATATTATCCGCAAATTTTTGTATGATTTTAGGCAATTCTATCTGCCAATTTTTGTCATTTGGGGGTTTTATGTTACGCCGTAAGGTCACTGATGGGCTTTTGAGCTGGAAGAATAACTCCAATAAGGCATTACTTGTTACTGGTGCGCGTCAGATTGGCAAGAGCTATGCGATTCGCGCGTTCGGAAAAAGCAACTACGCTTCGTATTTTGAGGTCAATTTACTACTCGATGTCGAGGCAAAGAATGTGCTTATTGGCGCAAAGAACTCCATTGACTTCATCAACCGTGTAGCCCTTCTTGCGGATGCGCCGCTTGTTGAGGGCGATACGCTTGTCTTTGTCGATGAGATTCAGGAGTATCCGCAGATCGTTACACTCATGAAGGCGTTGGTCGAGGATGGTCGCTTTAGCTATGTCTTCTCGGGGTCTATGCTTGGGACTGAGTTTAAGGGGATCTCTTCTTTTCCGGTGGGGTATGTAGAGCACATTGTTATGCGCCCGATGGATTTTGAAGAGTTTTGTTGGGCAAACAGCGTTAGCGAGAATGTGCTTGCGGGCATTCGCAGCTGCCTTGTCGAGAAACATCCTGTCGAAAACTATATTCATGAGGCGATGCTCAAGAACTATAGAGCTTATATCGTTTGCGGCGGCATGCCGGAGGTCGTTCAGAATTATATTGATTCGGGTTATTCGCTCGTGAGCACACGTGAGCTTCAAACTCAGCTGGTCGATCAGTACAAAAGCGATATCTCAAAATATGCATCGGCTCGAGCGTTTAACGTTCGGTCGATTTTTGAGCAAATTCCCGTTCAGCTTGAGGCGGAGTCTCATCGCTTTGTTGTTTCGTCTCTGGGTGAGGGAGCTCGCCTTAAAAAATATGAGCAGGATTTCCTGTGGCTTGTTAACGCAGGTGTTGGATTGATGGTCGCCAGGGTGACGGAGCCACGGAGTCCTCTCAAGAGGACGGAGAAAACGACAGCCTTCAAACTATACGAGTCTGATACAGGCATGCTCACATCGCGATACCCCGGCAGCACTGCACGCGCTGTCTATCTTGATATGAAAACTCCCAACCTTGGTGGTCTCTATGAGAACGTGGTCGCGCAGGAACTCGTTGCCCTCGGGGCGGATGCATGGTACTACCAAACGCGTGAGGTCGGTGAAGTTGACTTTGTGATCGAAGGCGTCCACGGTCATGTTGTCCCAATCGAGGTCAAATCGGGCAAGAAAGTTCGAGCGCACGCGGCCCTCGATCGTCTGATGAGTGTGGGCGAGTACAAAATTCCCGAGGCCGTTGTACTAAGCCACGAGAATCTCAGCAAAGAGGGCAAGGTTCTGTACGTTCCAATCTACATGACGTTTTGTCTCGATGAGTTTATGGAAAAGGATGACCCCAATAACGATTTCTCGTTCGCGCCCATATCTCTCTAGCCATTTGAATCTGCAATCCAGCCACGCCCTCCATCCATCCCCAAAGTGGCGCGAGCTTTCGCGGCAAAGCCGCGAAACAGCGAAGGGGACAAAAGGCCCCACCAACCACGTCCTTCATTCAGCCACACAATCCGAGGACGTAGTCGTAGCAGGATCTGAGGGCTGACCTTCGCGGACACTCCGCAGGACGAAAGAACCCCCGCCGCACGTAGTGCGCAGCGGGGGTTCTTTCATGTCCGAGGACGTCCGCGAAGGTCAGCCCTCAGATCCTGCGGTGAGAGACCTAGGCCTCGTTGTACACCGTCTTGAGCTTCAGCAGGTGAGCGTAGCGGTCCATAGCGGCCTGCTCGTTCTCCTTGAAGAGCTCCTCGGCGCGCTCGGGGAAGGAACGCGTCAGCGAAGCGTAACGGGCCTCGTTCATCAGGAACTCCTGATAACCGCCCGCGGGCTCCTTGGAATCGAGCGAGAACTTCTTGCCGGCAGCAGCCTCGGGGTTGAAGCGGAAGAGGTTCCAGTAACCGCACTCGACAGCCTTCTTCATCTCGGCCTGGCAGTTCTGCATGCCGCCCTTCTTGATGGAGTGCATCTCGCAGGGGCTGTAGCCGATGATGAGGGACGGGCCGTCGTAGGCCTCGGCCTCGTGAATGGCCTTGAGGGTCTGAGCCGGGTTGGCGCCCATGGCGACCTGCGCCACGTAGACGTAGCCGTAGCTCATGGCGATCTCGGCCAGGGACTTCTTCTTGGTCACCTTACCGGCAGCGGCGAACTGAGCGACCTGGCCCAGGTTCGAGGCCTTGGAGGCCTGACCGCCGGTGTTGGAGTAGACCTCGGTGTCGAAGACGAAGACGTTGACGTTGTGGCCGGAAGCCAGGACGTGGTCCAGGCCACCGAAGCCGATGTCGTAGGCCCAGCCGTCGCCGCCGAAGATCCAGAAGGACTTCTTGGTGAGGTAAGCCTTGTCGGCGAGGATCGCCTTGGAAGCGTCGCAGCCGCACTTCTCGAGCTCGGCAACGTAGGCAGCAGCAGCGGTCTTGGAGGCCTCGGCGTCGTTGACGGAGTCGATCCAAGCCTGGCCGGCAGCCTTGAGCTCATCGGACGGACCGTCAGCGGCGATGATCTCCTGCGTAGCAGCGATCAGCTTCTTCTGAACGGCCTCGTAACCGACGGCCATGCCCAGACCGTGCTCGGCATTGTCCTCGAACAGGGAGTTGTTCCACGCCGGGCCGTGACCGTCCTTGTCCTTGCAGTAAGGAGCGGTGGCAGCGGGGTTGCCCCAAATGGAGGAGCAGCCGGTGGCGTTGGAGATGAACATGCGGTCGCCGGCAACCTGGGTCACCAGACGTGCATAGGCGGTCTCGGCGCAGCCGGCGCAGGAGCCGGAGAACTCCAGGTAGGGCTGCTTAAACTGGCTGCCCTTGACGTTGGCCGCGATGAGCTCCTTCTTCTCGGAGACGTTCTCGACCATATAGTCCCAAACGGGCTGCTGGTCCATCTCCTGCTCGGTGGGAACCATCTCGAGGGCGCCCTTGGGGCAAACCTTGACGCAGTTGGTGCAACCCATGCAGTCGAGCGGGGACACAGCCATGGTGAACTTCATACCCTTGGCCTTGGGGCCCATGGCGTCGAGCGTGCGGGTAGCCTCGGGCGCGGCGACAGCCTCGTCCTCGGTCATCGCGAACGGACGGATGGTGGCATGCGGGCACACGTAGGCGCACTGGTTGCACTGGATGCACTTGGTCTCGTCCCAGTGGGGAACGACCACGGCGACGCCGCGCTTCTCGTATGCGGAGGCGCCCAGCTCAAACTGGCCGTCGGCGCAATCGACGAAAGCGGAAACAGGCAGGCTGTCGCCGTCCATGCGATCGATGGGCTCGAGCAGGTTCTTGACCTGCTGGGCGATAGCGGACTTGGTCTCCTCGGAGAGCTCGACGGGAGCGGCATCCTCGGCGGTAGCCCAGTCGGCCGGAACCTCGAACTTACGGAAGGCGGTAGCGCCAGCATCGATGGCCTTGTGGTTGGCGTCGACGATGGCCTGGCCCTTCTTCATGTAGGACTTGGTAGCCGCGTCCTTCATGTACTGCAGGGCGTCCTCGGCGGGCAGGACCTTGGCCAGCGCGAAGAAGGCGGACTGGAGCACCGTGTTGGTGCGCTTGCCCATGCCGACCTTGGCAGCCAGGTCGATAGCGTCGATCAGGTAGACGTTGACGTTGTTGTTCGCGATGTAGCGCTTGGCCACGGCGGGCATGTGCTCGGCGAACTCCTCGTCGCTCCACTGGCAGTTGACCAGGAAGGTGCCGCCCGGCTTGACGTCGCGAACCATCTTGAAGCCCTTAACGATGTAGCTAGGGTTGTGGCAAGCGACAAAGTCGGCCTTGGTCACGTAGTACGGCGAACGGATCGGAGAATCACCAAAGCGCAGGTGCGAGACGGTGACGCCGCCGGTCTTCTTGGAGTCGTACTGGAAGTAGGCCTGGACGTACTTGTCGGTGTGGTCGCCGATGATCTTGATCGAGTTCTTGTTGGCGCCGACGGTACCGTCGCCACCCAGACCCCAGAACTTGCACTCGATGGTGCCGGGAGCTGCGGTGTTGGGCGCATCCTCGGCCTCGGGCAGGCTCAGGTTGGTCACGTCATCGACAATGCCGATGGTGAACTCGCGCTTGGGCTCGTCCTTCTTGAGCTCCTCGAAGACAGCGAACGCGGACGCGGGAGGCGTGTCCTTGCTGCCCAGGCCATAACGGCCGCCGACGACCTTGATGCCCGTCTTGCCGGCCTCGTAGAGAGCGGAGACGACGTCCTGGTAGAGCGGCTCGCCGATGGAACCCGGCTCCTTGGTACGGTCCATGACGGCGATCTTTTTGACGGTCTCGGGGAGAACGTCGACGAAGTGCTTGATGGAGAACGGACGGAACAGACGAACCTTGACCAGGCCGACCTTCTCGCCGTGAGCGTTGAGGTAGTCGATGACTTCCTCAAGCACGTCGCAGAAGGAGCCCATGCACACGACGACGCGGTCGGCATCGGGAGCGCCGTAGTAGTTGAACAGGCCGTAATCGGTGCCGAGCTTCTCGTTGATCTTCTTCATGTAGCCCTCGACGACGGCGGGAAGCTCGTCGTAGACCTTGTTGCAGGCCTCACGGTTCTGGAAGAAGATGTCGCCGTTCTCGTGGCTACCGCGGGTGTGCGGGTGCTCAGGGTTGAGCGCGTGGTCGCGGAAAGCCTGGACGGCGTCCATGTCGCACATCTCGGCCAGATCCTTGTAGTCCCACATGGCGACCTTCTGGATCTCGTGGCTAGTGCGGAAGCCGTCGAAGAAGTTAAGGAACGGGGTCTTACCCTCGATGGCGGCAAGGTGAGCCACCGGCGAGAGGTCCATGACCTCCTGGACGTTACCCTCGGCGAGCATGGCGAAGCCGGTCTGACGACAGGCCATGACGTCAGAGTGATCGCCAAAAATGTTCAGGGCGTGGGAAGCGACGCAACGCGCGGAGACGTGGAAGACGCCCGGGAGCTGCTCGCCCGCGATCTTGTACATGTTCGGGATCATCAGGAGCAAACCCTGAGAAGCCGTGTAAGTGGTGGTCAGAGCACCGGCGCCCAGCGAACCGTGAACGGTACCGGCTGCACCTGCCTCGGACTCCATCTCGACGACCTTGACCGGGGTGCCGAAGATGTTCTTGCGACCCTGGGCCGCCCACTGGTCGACATGGTCGGCCATCGGGCTGGACGGCGTAATGGGATAGATTCCCGCTACCTCGGTGTACGCATACGAAACATATGCGGCCGCCTCGTTGCCGTCCATAGACTTAAACTTACGCGCCATATACCCCTCTCCTCTCATATAGGTATACAGGCCCCGGCGATCGCCGGGATGTTGGCGTGATGGGATTTACGCTGTTGCTTCCAATCATCTGGCAGGCAGGCTCAGCAGCAGGTACGTGGCGTGGAGAGAAGACATGCCGAGGCGAGGGGCAGCTGATGCGCCCCACAGACCCGACCGCCCGTCTTGCACATGACCGAGCGCCGCAAAGGCCGCATGCCGGATGCTCCCGGGCACGCCCCGGCGATGGGAAGCGCCCGCAACGGAAATCCGCATGCGGGTTTATTGTACCCCGCCGTTAAGTGTAATTTCGACAAATATAGGCGGGCGGTAAAGGTTTACCTCGGGTGACCGCCAAAGGCCAGAATGGTCCCTCCATCCCCGGACGACTGGCTCTGACGCGCCAAGGAGTGTCCCCAAGTACCGGCAGGAAAGGAACGTCCCTAACTGCCGGCTAGAGGGCGCCGAGCAGGATGGCGTAGGTGGTGGATTCGCCGAGTTTGAGCTCGTCGCCGGGGTTGAGCTGGGCGGAGCGGCCGGGCTCTACTTGAATACACACACTCGTGGCCCCGTTTACCACCACGGTGCCGTTAGTGGACGACAGGTCCTCGACAAACCATGCGCCAGACTCGTCGCACCAGATATGGGCATGGCGGGCCGAGACGTCGTCGGTGATGCCGCCCTCCCCCGTTGCCAGCGCGCCGATCTCAACGCCTTCCTCACTCGGCTGAATCCAGCGCGGGACGCTCACCACGTAGCCGTTTTGCACGCACAGCAGTCCCAGCGGATGCGCCGGCGCGACCTCGTGCTCGCCCGCGACCGAAGATGTGCTCAGCGAGCGCGGCGTCGACGTGTCGCCGCCACGGGTCGCATGAGCGCGGCGGCTCGCCCGACTTGGAACTAAGGCGGGCGTGAGAGCAAACGGCATAGGGAACGAATCTTGCGGATGTACTCCTCGACGTCAGGCAGGTAAGCCCCACGAAGTCACCGGGGAGGCCCAAGCGGCCCGGCACCACTTCCAGATTCTGACCAGGGCGAGTCGTTCGCCGGTGGCTGAAGGCTCGCTCCCACCCAAAAGGGGAGATTCGCGTTGTTCCCCAATCGCTCTCGCATCTTTCATTTTGCTCGAGGTGGGCTATAAAAACTTTCCTGGTGAAAGGCGGCGATTGGTTTCCTTTCTTTCTAGAGGAGCGCGCCTGTAATCTGTTTTCATCCTAAATCAAGTTAAGATCGGACCTTCCAGAGGCAAGTCGACTCAAACTGCGAGGCTCCATGTTGGAATAAAGAGCGCTGTCGAAGTGCCAACAACACAAAGCTTGCCAGTCTCAAATAGAACCTTTTGGGAGTCCGATTGGGCCGCACACCGAATCCCCGCTGGTGGTTTTTTATAGCTGCGCAACAATAAACAAGGTTAGTGCCAGTCCAGCATGAAATTGAGGAACGTATGCATTTTTTTCTCAGTAAGTGATCGTCGTTACTGCTTCGATGAGGTCACTCGCAATTGCTTTCAGGTTGACCAAGCATCAGAAGATGCGCTTCGCATATTTGAAGCATCGGGAAGAACGGTCAACTCGAAGTTGCTAACAAAGTCACTTGCTGCGAAAGGCTACGACCAAACGACCATAGCAGAACTTGAAGACGACATTGATGAGTATCAACGATTGTCTGAGCGGACTTTCTTAACAAAAGACACGCCTCGAAAACTTAGATCCATCGAACTCCACGTTTCACATGCATGCAACCTTGGTTGTAGTTACTGTTTTGCCGGTAAAGGAGATTATGGAACGTCTCCTCTGCTGATGACAGACGAGATAGCCTTCAAGGCGGTCGACTACCTCGTCGCAAGTTCATCGGAAAACGAAACGCTTGCGATCGTCTTTTTTGGTGGGGAACCCATGATTAACGAGCCGCTGATATGGAAAACGGTCGACTATTCAAAAAGAATATACCCCAATAGAAACTTTACCTATTCTATTACGACCAACGGAACGCTTTTGAATGACACTGCTGTGAATTCTTTCAAGGAGCACGGGTTTTCTGTTCTGATTAGTCTCGATGGTACAGGATGCAAGCACGATGCATCGCGCCCGTATAAGACGGGAGGCGGCTCTTTCTCCGATATCGACAAAAACGTTCGTCGTTTTTCCGAGTCGTTCCCCTTCGGCGCAAGAGCGACCTTAACAAATAATAACTGTAACCTTGTTGAAGACTATCTTCAGTTTAAAGAGATGGGCTTCAGAAGGATTTACTTCTCGCCCGTGAGCTCATTCGATGAGAATATCAAACTCGACGAACACTCATTAAACAAAATCAGGGCGGGCCTAATAGATTTGGCGGATCAATATCTCAAACAGATTGATCAAGGGGAAAAGCCCTTGTTTAGAACATTGAAAACTGCAGTTGATTTGATTATGAGCAACAGGATCGCCTTTGTCGGATGCGGGGCTGGCAGGCGTTTTATTTCCGTGACTCCCGAAGGGGACGTATACCCCTGTCACAGGTTTGTCGGGATGATGCGATTCAAAATGGGCAACATCGTCACCGGAATTGACGAAACTAGGTATATTGAAAACTGGAGTCAGGGTGTCGAAAAAAGAATTGACTGTACGGACTGTTGGGCTCGGTCTTTCTGTGGTGGGGGCTGTAGCTGGGAGGCTGCAGACGAGCACGGCTACTTGCCCAAGAGTCTACACCCTGCATCATGTGAATATAGAAAAATGTGCTACGAGATGGCTTTTGACCTTATTTCCCGCCACTCATCTTCGCAGGAGAAAAATCAACGAGAAGCTACTGTATCGGAATAAGCGGTTCAGCGCATTGCTGTCACCATTGTGGAGGTGTTCGTTCTTCTGATTACCGTCTGCGAAGCTTATTGCTACATTCGCCGAAACCATTCTAGAAATATGGTGAACTAGACATCTTGGTTTGTTATACACAATATTGAGGTTTTTCTGCACTCAAAGGGAGGTAGTCGTGAAGCATATTCATCCGATTAATCCAGGAAGTGGCGGCGAGGCAGGCGTGAAGCCGATGTCTTTTGACTGCCTCTTGGGCATTACTGACATCTGTACTGTTTATGATAAAGCAGATGGCTGTGGTGCATACGATTACTGCGACTATGACATGGATGGCGGCAGCATCTGCGTTGTAGATCACTGTGGCATTGATTAAACGTAGTCTCTAATTGGATTAAGGTGAGGAGCTGTTATGAAGCATATCCATCCTGTTGGTTCAAATGAACATCCTCCCGTTGAGCCTTGTTGTCTTGGAGTTGATATATGCAATTTTTACGACATCGCCGAGTGCCCTGTTGCGGATTGGTGCTATGTCGATAAAGAATCAAGCTGTGTTTTGCCAGCAGATTGGTGCGATCCAGTTGACGAGTAGTTTTGTGGCTAGGAACTATTTGGTCCAATTCAGAATAAGATGGGAACAAATACCAAAATCTCGTGTCTGGGAGGAGTTATGCCATTATTGCAAGGTCTCGTTGGATTAGCCTTTATACTTGCGTTATATCTGGCACCTTTTTTAATTCTATTCTTCATTATCCGACTCTTTCTTCGGAGAAAATAGGAGTGTCACGCAAACATTAGCGTAGCTTTCTTCCAATATGAGCCGAGCATTGGCAAGTGGAATAAGAAGCCCGACCGTTCGCCACATGAAAGTGATCGGACGGGCTTCTCTATTTAACCCGGGCCGCCACCCATAGCGGCTTTCCAAGCGTATTCTCAGTGCAAAGCAATCGTCAGTTTAATCCTATGCGCTGATACCGCATTTCATTTGTTCGGCTCGAATTCTACGGCCTGGCAACCCTCGCACTCTCCGGCAAATGGATTGAACGCGAAGGCAGAGATGATGTGTGCGTGGACATCGAGGCTGCTGTAGGCAACATACTGGGACATGGACCCCCGCTGCGCGTGGTATGCGGCCCGGCATATTCATTGCCGTCCAACCCCGTGTAGTTGCAGCAAAGGGTGGAACCTCAATGCTCAGCCCATGTTGTCCGTGGGACACGAGAATCGTAAGTACACTTTGGTGCGATTCTCACGCTGATACTGAGCCACCTGGAATAAGATACGTCGCGACAACACTTCGCTTCACCTCTGTCTCGACAAGATGACGTAGACTAAAGTCTCCTTTAGTAAGAGAACGAGAACCATATCTGAAAGCGTTGCGATGGCGTGAAGGCACCGAGTCCGAACCGCCTGAATGCTACGTGCATCTGCATCGCCTTTTTGTTATCTCTGCCAGTTGGGTAGCACTACACTTGTCATCATTTACCCTGGTACATGCTGCCTAAATCCACTACCCCTTCTACCGCGCCGACCATCTCGTCATCGTGAGAGACAACGATGATCAGCTGGCTTTGCTTGTTGCGCTTAACATAGGCCGCAAGCTCGGCGCGGCTTACAGCGTCTAACCCAGTCGTGGGCTCGTCGAGTACCAAAACTGACGACTTGCGTGAAATCGCCGACCATAAGTACACTCGGCGCAGCTCACCGCCCGAAAGCGCGGAGCAACGTTTCCCGAGCAACTCCTTCACGCTGTTTTCCAGCGAAAGTAGGCCATCTACACCCCGGTGATAGGAAGAAAAGGGCGTGTCGAAATACTCTAACAGCTCTTTCACCGTTTCGTCCGGCGCGAAGCACGACTGTGGGCAGCACGATATCTCTCTCGCACGTATGTAATCCAAGTCGCATTCTTCGATTGGCACGCCGTTGTATTTTACTTTGCCTTTCGATGAGTATAGCCCGAGCATCAAGTAAAGAAGTGACGTCTTGCCTCTTCCGTTTTCCCCAACTATGCAATATGTACCAGGACCGGAAAACTTGAAAGAAAACCCGCCGAGGACCTCTCGGACAGATCCGTCTGGAAGGGCAACCGAGAATTCCAAATCAGATACCGAAATGTCATTTATTTCATCGAGTTTAGCTAAATCGGTCCGATTCCACCCCGATCTCTCCTTTTCTCTCGTCGCGATAGCCGTCCTATCCCATGATGCTTTGGCATCTTGATAGGATTTGAACAATGACATCATACTTTTCAAAGTCTTAAAGAGAACCGCGAAGTATGTACCGATGATAGTGTACTCGCCTATTGACATAGTTCCGTTAATGATTCGTACTCCGGAAACAACAAGTATCACCGCTTGAAACAACGCTGCGAAAAGACCATCGAGCGATGTCAGAGAATATGACAGCTTTCCGGAGCGCAAAACTTTGGGAAAATAGCTCTTAAACCCAGCGTCGAGCGCTTGTTCGCTCTTGCCGTACGAAGATGTCAGTTGAATGTTGAGAATCTGATTAAGCTGCGATGCAATTGCGGCGTAAAAGGCGCTGTCCGCCTCTTTCTTCTCATACGTGACCCTATACAAAAGTTTCCTCAACCCAGTAATTACACAGAAATACACGATGAGGAGAATGATGGAAAACACCGCGAGAGTTGAATCAATTGACCATATGATAAGCAATACGATGGGAATGGCTACAATGGACAGCGGCGCACTGATAAAATTCGCCAAAACGAAGGATGAGACCACGCTGGAGTCGGAAATAATCCGTTGCGTTGTATAGGCTGGATCGATGGTCCGACTCACCAAGTAATCGTCTCTTTCAAAACGCAAGACGGCCTCCCTGAGAAGATCAAAGGAAAGTCTCGTGGTTATGCGAATGGAAAGTGTTCCTGCAAAATAAGTAAAGAGGGTGGAGAAAACTCCTATTGACGCAACCAGGAGCGCGAAGAGTACGGCGTCTCTTTCGCTGCGGTTACCGAGAAGAAAATCTAAGAATTTCCCGTTCACGTATGGCATGGCATAGGAG
>DBFMRS010000095.1:0-30425 GCA_048387515.1 Collinsella sp. | reverse complement strand
CATCTACGGCATGGGCCACGCCGTCTATACGCTCAGCGACCCGCGCGCCGAGGTCTGCCGCCGTTACGCGCGCTCACTGGCAGCCAAAAAGGACTTGGGCGAAGAGTTCGCACTCATCGAGCGCATCGAGCGCCTGGCACCGCAGGTGATGCGCGACCACGGCATGACCAAGCCTATCTGCGCCAACATCGACCTGTACACAGGCTTTATCTACAAGATGCTCGGCGTGCCCGAGACGCTTTTTACGCCGCTTTTCGCCGTCGCCCGCATGGCCGGCTGGTCGGCACACCGCATGGAAGAGCTCTTCTGCGCGCACCGTATTATTCGCCCGGCCTATCGTCCGGTGATCGAGCCGCTGGAGTACAAGCCGCTCGCCTACCGCTAGGACGCGGACCGTTATAGAACTCGAGCGTGGCCAGGGACCCAAGCCCTCGGCCACGCTTTTTATGCCAGTAGAAAGGATCGCAACGAATGATTGTGTTTTCCGATATGGATGGGACGCTGCTGACGAGCGATAAGCAAATGAGCGATGCCACCTGGGCAATGCTCGACGAGCTCGCACGTCGTGGCATCGAGTTTGTTCCCTGCACGGGGCGTCCGCTGTCGGGCATCTTTGAGCCCATTCTCGCCCATCCCGCCGTGCACTACGCGGTCTGTGCCAACGGCGCCAGCGTCTGGCAGCTCGACGAGGATACGCCCACCGACGCCTCGCGCGCCACGTGCATCTTGAGCCGTCCGCTCGACCGTGGCATTGCCCACCGCATCCACCGCATTGCCGCCGGCCACGATGTGACCTTCGATATCTTCGCGGATGGACAGTGCTTCCTCCCCCGCTCGCTATACGGGCGTCTGGATGAGTTCTGTGGCGGCGACCCCCACATCGCGGCTTCGCTCAAGCGCACACGAACACCGATCGACATGGATATCGACAGCAAGATCGACGAGGTCGAGACGCTCGAACGCATCGCCATGTACTGGCACGACCCGGCCGATCGCGACGCCATCGCAGCAGAGTTCGACACGCTCGGAGGCATTGAGGTCACGCGTTCGTACGCCATGAATATCGAGGTCATGGGTGAGGGCGCCACCAAGGGGACGGCCCTCACGTGGCTATGCGAGCACCTGGGCGAGCGTCTCGCCGACGCCTGGGCGTTCGGCGACAACATCAACGATATCCCCATGCTGCAGGCAGCGGGCCACGGCATGGCCATGATCAACGCCGAGTCCGAAGACCGCGAGGCCGCCGACGCCATCACCGAATACGACAACGACCACGACGGTGTCGCCCGCACCATCATGGCCGCCCTCGCTTAGTCATTGGGGACGTTCTTAAACGACTAGTCGTTGGGGACACTCTTCGCAAAAAGCTGCAAGGACTGTCCCCCACTGTCGGCAGAAAAGGAACGTCCCCATCTGCCGGATTAGGAGAGACTCTCCAGCACGCGACGGAGCTCATGCTGAACGGCGTGGTCGCGGTTGCAGCCTACGACGCGATCGGCCACCGCCTTGAGCGCGGGGCGCGCGTTTTCCATCGCGCAGCCCGTACCGACAAAGCGAATGATCTCGTAGTCGTTCATCGAGTCGCCAAACGCCATGACCTCGTCGCGTCCAATGCCGTAATGCTCCGCGAGCTGCGCGATACCCGAGGCCTTCGACACACCAGGCTGCATGGCATCGATCCACGCTTTGCCCGAAGGCGCAAAAGTAAAGAGCTGACCAAGTTCGCGCTGTAGCACGTACGCGCTGTCCATGACCGCACTGTCGTCACAAAAGATACTCGCTTTGATGATATTTACGCTGGGATCGGGCAGCTCCCAAATGCGCTCGGCATTGGGAAGGTCCTTATCGACCTCACGCACGAACTTGCACTCGTCATCGAGCAGGAAGGACTTGGTTCGGTCAAAGAGCGCAAGATGCAGATTGGGAAACGTCCTGACGGCTTGGGCGAGCCTTCGAATCGCCAGGTGGGAATACACCTCACGGTCTACCATCTTACCGTCGGCGTAGACCTGGGCGCCGTTAGCGGCGACAAAGTCCATCTTGTCGCGAACGGGCGCAAAGAACTCGCACAGGCGATCGTAGCGACGACCTGACGATGCGGCGAAATGCACGCCATGCTCGTGTAGCGCCAGAATCAGTTCGTAGGTCTCGGGAGGCACCTGGCCGTTTTCGTCAAGCAGTGTGCCGTCCATATCGGATGCAATCAGTTTAAACATAGAAAAGCTCCCTTCGGGCTTGTTGGAATCGAACGTGTATCCGATTCCAACGTACCCAAAGGGAGCTCAAATAAGACTCCGCGGGCGTAAACGTTACAAGGACCTGGCAAATAGCTCGCACATGCCAGAGGTCCTACGGTCGCGGCGTCAGGCGACACGCCACCCCGACGGCTAGTCGTTTAAGAACGTCCCCAATGACTAGTCGGCGTAGGTGAAGGTTGTAACGTCGAACATGCCCTCGGGGCGGATGCGGAGCGTCGGGATGACCGGCAGGGGCAGGAAGATGATGCCCATGATGGGGTCGAGCGGCGGCTCAATACCCATGGCGCGCGCCTTGACCATAAAGTCGTCGTGCTGCGCGGCAACGTCCTCGGCCGTGCCTTCGCTCATCAGGCCACCGAGCGCCAGCGGAATGCGCGCCACGACCTCGCCGTTGCGCACCAGCACGTGACCACCTTGGCCCACGGCCTCAACAGCGGCCATCATATCGGCGGCGTTGTCGCCCACCACGCACACGTTGTGCGAGTCGTGGCCGATCGTGGAGGCAATGGCACCACCGGTAATGGTGAAACCGCGCACCCAGCCGCGACCGATATGCTTGCCGACCAGGCCCAGGCCAGCGGGGCCGTCGCCATCGGCGCCCTCGGCCTGCAGCGACACGCCGCGGCCGTGGCGCTCGATCAGCATAATGCGGCGCAGGCCCTCGGCACTCTCGGGGCGAGCCATACCCGTGATGGCCTTGCCCGGCACCACGTCGATCACGGCCTCGCCCGGCTTAAAGGCATAGTCGAACACGTCGAGCGATAGCTTCGGCAGTTTAACGGAAGCGCGCAGCTCATCGGCAAGGGCCGCAACCTCGGCCATCTCGGGTGCAATCTCGCCCACAAAGGTGCCGTCCTGCGCCACCAGAGCACCGGCGGCATATACGCGATGCGGAGCCGTGGCAAACGTCAGGTCATTGAGTACCAGCAGGTCGGCACGCTTGCCCGGGGCAATCGCACCGCGCAGCTCGTGCGGGTCGCGGCAGCCGTGATCCAGGCCAAACGCCTCGGCCGTGGAGAGGGACGCCATGGAGATAGCGACCACGGGGTCGATACCGGCCTCAATCGCCACGCGGCAGGCATTGTCGATCATGCCGGTCGCAAGCGCATCGGAAGGGGCACGGTCGTCAGTCGCAAAGCAGCAGCGGCGGGCGCGAGCGGGATTCTCCAGCAGCATCGGCGACAGGTTGGCCAAGTCATGGCTGCACGTACCCTCGCGGAGCATCACGTACATGCCACGAGACAGCTTGTCGAGTGCCTCCTCGGGAATCGTCGACTCGTGGTCGGCGATAATGCCCGCTGCGGCATAGGCGTTGAGGTCCTTACCGGCAACGAGCGGCGCGTGGCCGTCAACCTGCTTGGACGGCGTCTGGTTGGCAGCATCGATGCGAGCACAGGTCTCGGGGTCGGCCATAAAGACGCCCGGCAAGTTCATCATTTCGCCCAGACCAAAAACATCGCCCGGATGCTCGGCAAAAAACGCCTGCATATCGGCAGCCGAAATAACGGCACCGGCCTGCTCGTCGGGCAGCGCGGGCACGCACGAAGGCATCATATACTTGATGGAGATGGGTGCGCGGCGGCCGTCCTCGATCATAAAGCGCAAGCCGTCGAGACCGGCAACATTGGCAATCTCGTGGCTGTCGGCAATGGCGGTGGTGGTACCGCGCGTCGCGGCCATGCGAGCATACTCGGCGGGACGGATGTTCGAAGACTCGATATGCAGATGCCCGTCAATAAAACCGGGAGCGAGATAGCGACCCTGGCAGTCGATAACCTCGGCAGCCTCGTAGGTGCCAGCGGCATCGTCGCGACCATCGTAGAGCACGCCGACGATCACACCGTCCTTGACGGCAACGCTGCCGGGCGCCACACGCTGGCCATACACGTCGACAATCTGCGCATTGGTAAACAGCGTGTCGACGGGCACGCGCCCCTCGGCAGCCTCGATCACAGTCCTCATGACCTCAACGGACATACATACTCCTTTAACCGTAGAAAACAGCTGCGGAGCGGACAGGCCTTCACCGCAGCAAGTCAATAGCCATTGTATGCCCAAACGATGGGTCAACAATACGCCTCTCCGCTTAACGGCACACGTCGCTTGGCGCAATGAGGAGAGGTTGCTTTGCACCAATGACAAGGAGTGTCCCAAAGTGCCGGCACAAAAGGAACGTCCCAAAGTGCCAACAACGGAAGCGCCGATGTTTTGGCAACGACAGCGAGCGGGCCGCATTTGAGACAAGGTGACGTGAAACGAAAGGGCGCTGACCTTCTGGTCGCGCCCTTGAAGTTGAACGTCAGATTGTCCAAATGCGGCCCGCGCAGCGTCGAGTCGTTACGCGGTTTGGTAAAACCGCGTAACTAAACCAACTTGAAGCCCTTGCGCTTGCCCACGGAGAGGGTGTCGCCCAGCTTGAGAGCGCTGGGATCGATGTTATAGCTCTTGGGAGCCACGGCCTTGCCGTTGATCTTGACGCCGCCGCCGTCGATATCGCGACGAGCCTGGCCGGCGCTCGCCGAAAGACCCAAGTCCTTGAGCAGGCCGGCGAGGTAGATCTGGCCCTCGTCGTTAACAGTCAGCTCAACGTGCTTCTCGGGGAAGTCGGCGAGCTGGCCCTCCTTGAACACGCGGTCGAACTCGGCCTGAGCCTCGTCGCCGGCACCGACGCCGTGGTAGGTGTCGCACAGGTCGCGGCCCAGAGCGCGCTTGAGCTCGTAGGGGTCGGCAGAACCATCGGCCAGGGCAGCGTCGATCTTGTCGACCTCGGCCGGGGTGAGCGAGCTCGCCAGGCGGTAGTACTTGCCGATCATCTCGTCGGGGATGGACATGGTCTTGCCGAACATGTCCTTGGGCGCGTCGGTCAGGCCGATGTAGTTACCGTAGGACTTGGACATCTTACGAACGCCATCGGTGCCCTCGAGCAGCGGCATGGTGAGCGCGATCTGGGGCTCCATGCCCATCTTCTCCATGAGCTCACGGCCGGCGAGCAGGTTGAAAAGCTGGTCGGTGCCGCCCATCTCCACGTCAGCCTTAATCATGACCGAATCGTATGCCTGCATCACGGGATACAGGAACTCGTGCAGGGCGATCGGCGTCTGGGACTGGTAGCGCTTGGTAAAGTCATCGCGCTCAAGAATGCGGGCGACGGTGAACTTGGAGCACACCTGCAGCAGACCGGCCAGATCCATCGACAAGATCCAGTCGCCGTTGTGCACGATGGTGGTCTTCTCGGGGTCCAGGATCTTCATGGCCTGGCTCACGTAGGTCTCGGCATTGGCCTCGATCTGCTCCTGAGAAAGCTGCGGGCGGGTGGAATTCTTGCCCGAGGGGTCGCCGATCAGTGCGGTACCGTTGCCGATGATGAGGGTGACGTTGTGGCCCAGGTCCTGGAACTGACGCATCTTACGCAGCGGCACGGCGTGGCCCAGGTGCAGGTCGGGGCTGGTGGGGTCGACGCCGAGCTTGATGTTGAGGGGCTCGCCCTTCTCAAGCTTCTTGCGAAGGTCGGCCTCGGGAACGATCTGCGCGGCGCCCGAGGTGATGATACGCATTTGCTCGTCAACAGACAGCATTGGGTATCCTCCTTTTGCTATAGCACCCTCGCCGAAAACGGCGGTGCTGGAAGTCCATAAACTCTCTTATGATAACAAACTGACGCGACGCGGCACCTACGACAGGAAAATCCTCGTCCGGCCGCATGCGTCAATGGCAACTGGCAGACGTGTACCGTCACGCTCGACCAAATATCGTGTTTGCCGACGACGCAAGCAGTCGCGGCAACGGACCTGTCCCGTCGAATCGGTGGCGCAGACGCCCTCGGCGGTCAGCAGGCAGTGCTCGCACACCATAAGCTCGGGACGGTCGGCGTCGACCGGACCCAAAACGCCGGGTTCAACGGCCAGTTCGGCAATACGCTCCGCATCATTGCCGAGCAACTCGGCCGGCAAGTACACCCGCCCCGCACCGAGTCCGCGCAGCCAGGTAAGTGTGGCCCGATTCGCGCAGAACACCGGCGCCGCCACGTCAAACGTCACGCCCAGCTCGCGAGCGATCACCACCTGTCCCAGGTTGCGGCAGACGACGCGCCCGGCACGCTGCATCAGTGAGCGGGTCCAGTCAGCGTCACCCGTGCGGCACACCTCGTCAAGCACCACAACGGCGTCGGACAAATCGAGTTCTCCGCGCGGGTCGGCATCCATCAGCTGCCAAGCAAAAACCATGCGAGCGGGAACCGCGCACTCCACCAACTCCGTCGACGCACCGCCATCCACCGCAACGTCCTCAAAGGGCAGCACCTCAACGGCACGCGCAACGGGCGCAATCGCATCCGCCTCGGCCCGCATGCGCTCCAACACCGCCGCCGTCTGATCCAACACGCCGGCGCTGCGAATCAGGTATACCTCGCAGCCCGCGTCCACCTTACGCTTGCAATGCACGACGGCGCGCTTCCCCGCTGCGGCATCCACCGGGCAGGGCACCTGCGGCCAGCGCTTGGGCACATCGGGACGCGCGTCGACACCCGGATAGAACCGAATCTCGAGCGTGTCACCCGCCGCCACGGCGGCGTCGAGCTCAACGGTCACCTCTTCGTGGCCCACAGCGACCAAGCGCCCCACGCGCACGCCCTGGTTAATTGCGCGCTCAAAGCTCATCAGCTCGGCACCCGAACGCCCTCGCAGGTACGCATCGGTAAACCCACGGTTAAACGACCTTCCCAGCTCGCGCTCAAGCTCTTCCACGGCACCGGGGTCCCACGCGCCGTCGCACAGCATATCGAGTGCCCGGCGCCACACCCGCACCACGTTGAATACGTAATCGGGGTTCTTCATGCGCCCCTCGATCTTGAGCGACGCCACGCCGGCATCTACAAGCTCGGGCAGATGCGCAATACCCAGATAGTCGCGCGGGCACAACAAGCGATCCCCTTCGACGGCGACAACGCTCTGCCCCGCCTCGTCCACCAGGTCGTACGCCAGACGGCACGGCTGCGTGCAGTCGCCGCGCATCGCCGAGCGCCCACGCCGCAGGGCCGAGAACTCGCACGCCCCCGAATAGCCGATGCAAATCGCACCGTGGCAGAATACCTCGATGGGCACGCCCGTGGCACATAGCGCCGCAATCTCGTCGACCGTCAGCTCGCGTGCCGTCGTCACGCGCTCGACCCCCAGCTCATCGGCGGCAAGCCGCACGGCGCCTTCGCTATGAACGCCCGCCTGCGTGGACAGGTGAATCTCGACCCCGGGAATCGCCGTGCGCAGCGCGCAGGCCAGCCCGGCATCGGCGACAATCAGAGCATCGGCGCCCAGCTCCAGTGCATGAGCTCCCAACGCCACCGCGTCGGACAGCTCATCGTCAAACACGAACACGTTGAGCGTCACGTACACGCGCACGCCATGGGCATGCGCCACGGCGCAACCGCGCGCAAACTCGTCATCCGTAAAGCCATGAGCGCTCACACGGGCGTTAAAGCCGCCCAACCCCGCATAGATGGCATCGGCGCCCGCGGCGATGGCCGCAAGCATCTGGTCGAGCCCGCCCGCCGGCGCCAGCAGCTCGGGCAGCGCCGCACCGGCAGCATCCAATCCAGTCTTGTGTTGTCCGCTCGGCCCCATCGTCCGAATCGCCATCGGCAAACTCCTTACCAAGGTATGCATTCACTCTGAAAAATGCCGTCTTCCAGCATACACGAGGCCTCGCGCGCCCCGTTTGGTTTATCGTGTAATAACTTATGTCCATCCTGCCCCGACGGCACATCCGCCGTCCGGCACGACATACCTGGAGGTCAATATATGGGTCCTCGCCAACGACAGGGACGCAGCCGTTCAAAGACGCATGCCCTGCCCATAATCCTGCTCTCGTTTTTGGGCTTTTTGCTTATCGCGGGCGTGGCGTTTGGCATCGGCATGGTCGGCAACGTCAACCGCTGGCTGTCCGATCTGCCCGACTACACCGACGCCAACGCGTATCTGGTGAGCGAGCCCACCGAGATCGTCGACTGCAACGGCAACAAGATCGCGAGCTTCTACACGCAAAACCGCAAGTCCATCACCAAGGACGAGGTCTCCCCCTACGTGCTGCAGGGCACCGTTGACGTCGAGGACGAGCGCTTCTACGAGCACGGCGGTATCGACCTGTGGGGTATCGCGCGTGCTGCGGTGGCAACCCTCGGCGGCGGGCACGAAGGCGCCTCGACTATCACCCAGCAGCTGGTGCGCAACACCATCCTGCAGGAGGAGCAGTTCGACTCGACCATCGAGCGTAAGGTGCGCGAGGCCTACATCGCCATCAAGATGGAGGACATGTACTCCAAAGACGAGATCCTCATGATGTACCTCAACACCATCTATTACGGCCACGGCGCCTACGGCATCGAGGCCGCAGCCGAGACCTACCTGTCCAAGAGCGCCGCCGACCTCACCCTGAGCGAAGCCGCGCTGCTCATCGGCCTTCCCAACTCGCCTTCGCAGTACGACCCCACGGTCAATCCCGACCTGGCACTGTCTCGCCGCAACAAGGTCCTCGACAACATGCTGCGCCTGGGCCACATCACCCAGGAGGAGCACGATGCCGCACAGGCCGAGCCCATCACCCTCAACGTGACCGAGATTTCGGGCAGCGGCGTCGACGTATACTCGCAGCCCTACTTTGTCGCCTATGTTAAGCAGCTGCTGGAGCAGGAGTTCTCGACCGACGTGCTCTTTAAGGGCGGCCTGACCGTCAAGACCACCATCGACCCCACGATGCAGCAGGTGGCAGAGAATGCCGTCCGCGAGCAGCTCGACACGCTCTCACTCGACGGCCTGGACATGGGCATGGTCGTCGTCGACCCCAAGACCGGCTACATCAAGTGCATGGTGGGCGGCTACGACTACAACGCCGACGAGAACCACGTAAACCATGCCACGGCCAAGCGTCCCGTCGGCTCCACCTTCAAGGCCTTTACACTGGCAACTGCCATCCAAAACGGCATGAACCCCAACGTCACCCTCAACTGCAACTCGCCGCTCAAGGCCAAGGGCACCACGACCGAGGTCCAAAACTACGCCAACCATAGCTATGGCAACATCACGCTTAAGCAGGCGACGGCATACTCCTCCAACACCGGCTACATCCAGGTGGCGGAAGCCGTCGGCAACAGCAAGATCATCTCGCTCGTCAAAAAGCTCGGCATCGATCCCGCCAAGGACAACATCGAGGACGTTCCCGTCATGACGCTCGGCACCGGCTCGATCTCGCCGCTCGAGATGGCCGCCGCCTACGCGACGTTTGCCAACGGCGGCTACTATCGCCAGCCGATCGCCATCACCGAGATTGACTCTCGTACCGGTTCGGTGCTGTACCAGCACACCGACAATCCCTCACAGGTGCTTACCGAGGGCGAGGCCGCCGCGGTCACCGATGTTCTGTCCGGCGTCATGCAGGGCGGCGGTACGGGTGCTGCCGGTGCCCTGAGCGTCAACCAGCCCTATGCCGGCAAGACGGGCACCACCGACAACACCACCAACCTGTGGTTCTGCGGCTATACCCCGCAGCTGGCGTGCGCCCTGTGGACCGGCTATTCCGCGGGCGAGATCCCTATCCAAAAATACGGCACAGACCTGCTGGGCGACAGCACTAACCTGCCTGTCTTTAAGCGGTTTATGAACACCGTTCTGACCGGTACCGAGCGCGAGGAGTTTGCGACCGGAACGGCGCCCACCTACAAGAACAACAGCGTCTGGAAGTTCTACGGCACCAACAACACCAAGAAAACGGAGAACGACGACAAGGACGAGAACGAGGACGAGGACGAGGACGAAGAGGAAACCACACCGACGTTTTTTAATGATACGGCGACCACCGAGACCACGGGCGGCGACACCACCGGCGGCACCGGTACGACCGGTGGCTCGACGGGCGGCTCCACTGGTGGTTCGACCGGCGGCGATGGCGGCACGCCTACGCCTACGCCTACGCCCACTCCCGACCCCTCGCCCACGCCTGACGATACGGTCGGCTAGAAATTCATCCAGCCATAAGCAACAAGGCCCCCGAGCAGCTTATTAAACTGCTCGGGGGCCTTTTTAGTTTAAAGCGACCTGATGGGCGATCTTTATACCGGCAGACAAAAAGGGGGTACCGACCAACGTCGATACCCCCTTACAAGCCACTATGTCAGCGCGCACAGTGCCGAGCGCACGACCCGCACGCCTACTTGCGAGAATTGCTCAGCTTATTGATCAGCGCCTCAAGACGCTCGCCGTCCTCGGCCGTCTGGGCAATAACCAAAATCGTATCGTTGCCGGCAAGCGAGCCAAGCACATCGGGCAGCTCTGCCGCATCAACAGCGGCGGCGATGCCGGAAGCCGTGCCAGGCTGAGCCTTAATCATAACCAGATTATCGGTGCGCAGAACGCCCGTTACGAGCTCGGAAACCATACGCTGCAGGTGCAGGTCCTCTGCCAGAACATAGATGCCCTCAGGGAGCTTACGCAGCCCCATATCGGCAATATCGCGAGAGACAGTCGCCTGCGTGCAATCAAAGCCCATAGCGCGGAGCTCATCGACCAGCACGCGCTGCGTGCGGACGTCCTTATTGCGCACAATATCTCTAATGGCATCCTGGCGCCCATTGCGTTTTTTAGCCATACAAACCCTCTCTCCAAAAGATGGCGGAGACAATCAATCAGTGATTGAATAGTTTAACGCTATTTGAAGGCTTTTGTGTATAAGAACGCATTTCGAAACAATTCTATGCAAATTTGTTTCGAAATGAGCCGTTTAGGCGGTTTTTGCGCCCGTCCGGTTAAGAAAAGCTGCCAGATGCGTACACATCACGCAGCGCGCGGGCTTGGCGCTGGCGATCGGCCCAAACAACAGACCGAGTCCCCGATGGTTATCCTTGAGCGCGGCGACCATTTGACGGGTTCGAGGTGCCTCGAGCATATCACGCATGCGGGCGGAACGCTCGATTGACGACACCCCATGCGGGCTCAGACACAAATTCTCGATGCAGGCGACCAGTCCGGCAAAGTAGAACTTTTGGCTTGCCAGCTTGAGCCGACCACCGCTATCTGCTTCCGAGAGTGAGTCAGCAAGCTCGTCGAGCGCTCGGGTGTCATCGGATACCTTGGCATACATGGTGGGATCAAAGGCATCTGTAAGCTTAGGTGCCGCCGCGTGGAAACAAGCATCGCCGCAGCCGGACACGCATCGTGCCTGCGAAAGCGCGCATGCCATAAACCCAACTGTGCGAAACACCTTGTCGCACAAAAGGCATGCCTCAAACAGCGAGCGGCTGTACATCACGCCAGAGGTCTGAACGACAAGGCCGCCTAAAATCAACTGGGGCAGCCCGGTCACCATCGAGGATTTGCTATCGATGGAAATATGAGCAGCATCCAAGACGCGCGAATGGCGCTCTCGATGTGCATCATAGCGGTCGAGCGACACCGTGGGGAGCACTATGTCTGCCGTAGTATCGCACGCGATATCGACCATCTTGGAAAGGGCCTGCGGAGCAAACCACTCATCGGCGTTCATGGCGATGATTTGAGAGCCGCGCGAGGCATCAAAACCGGCACGAAGACAAGCGCCGCGCTTCGCGTCCTCGACGTCAATCAAATCAATATGGATGTCCCTGTCGGCAGCAACCTGAAGCGAATGGCGCACACCGGGCGCAGCATCGCGGCAGACAACGACAATCTGCAAATCGTAGAGGTCTTGGTTCTGGATACTCTCGAGCGCACGCATCGCATAGCTGGGCGAACCTTCTACCACAAGGATCACCGAAAGTCGCGGATGCGAGCCACGTCGAACCAAGTTATCCGTCCTCTCGACAGCAATGAATCAAATCGTGGTTCATGGTACACCCCGGCAATAAAAGCAATGAGACACCGGTTGTATTGCACGCCAAGAACAGATGTTGCACACGCGCAGCCCACAGATGACGGGTGTCGACGCACGACGCGTCGAGCCCCCCTAGTCGAGCACGACAAGCTCGACGGGATCGTAATCCACGCCCATAAACGTAAGGCCGCAGGCAGGAGCCGTGGGGCCCGCAGCGGTACGGTCGCAAGCATCGATGACCTCGCGCATCCACTCGGGTTTACGGCGATGCATGCCAATCTCGACAAGCGTGCCCACGATCGTGCGGACCATCGAATGCAGAAACGCATTGCCCTCGATGGTAAACGTCAGGATGTCCTCGCCAAACGCAACCTCATGGCCAAACTCGGCACGCATCACGCAGCGATGCGTAGGTTTGCCCACGGCAGAGGCGACCTTGCAAAAGCTCTTAAAGTCCTGCTCACCCAAAAGCGCGGGACAGGCCGCAGACATGGCCTCGACGTCCAAGGGATAGCGATGCCACCACACGGCACCACGGGACAGCACGGGGCGCGCATCGCGATCGGCAATACGGTACGTATACGTACGGGAACGCGCGTCAAAGCGTGCAGAAAAGCCCTTACGGGCCCTGTAGACCTCGTTTATGGCGATATCTTTAGGCAGCAGGGCATCCATAGCCCGCAGCCACCTACGGCGCGTAAGGGCAAGCTCAGCGTCCGTTACGGGCACGCTGATATACTGTGCCACGGCATGCACGCCGGCATCGGTACGACCTGCGCACGTCAGATCGATCGGACGGCGAAGCAGCGTCTCGATGGCTCGACGCAGCTCACCCGCAACCGTAGTCTGTCCCGGCTGCTCGGCAAATCCGCTATACGACGAGCCATCATAGGCCACGCGAAATACGAGCGTGGCGTCAAGCTCGGAAATCGAATTGAAATCAGACGGCGCAGTCATGGGCGCTCCCAACAAACAAGTAACGGTATCGCGACAAAAAAAGAGGGGTACGCGAACGTACCCCTCGAATATAGCCTATGCAGACGGAATGTCTACTCAGCGGTCTCCTCAGCAGGAGCCTCCTCGACAGCCTCGAACTTCTTGGGAGCAGCGGCCTTCTTAGGGGCCGGAGCAGCCTTCTTGGCCTTAGGCGTGCAAGGCTCGGTGACGAGCTCCATGATAACGATGGGAGCGTTGTCGCCCTTACGGTTACCGAGCTTCATGATGCGGGTGTAACCGCCGTTGCGGTCCTGCCACATGCCCTGGGCAGCCTTGTCGAAGATCTCGGCAACGAGCTGCTTATCGCCGAGCTTGGCGATAGCCAGACGACGAGAGTGCAGGTCGCCCTTCTTGGCCCAAGTGATGATCGGGTCGACGACCGAACGCAGCGCCTTAGCGCGGGTCTCGGTGGTCTTGATGCGGTCGTTCTCGAAGAGGGCCTTAGCAAGGCTCTTCTTCATGGCCTTGGTGTGGCTCGCATCGGTGCCGAGCTTCAGGCCCTTCTTAACGTTGTGACGCATGGTCTAGTTTCTCCTCAAATATGCGAAGCATTAAGCCTTCAGGCTCAGGCCCATGGACTCAAGCTTGTCCTTCACTTCCTCGATCGACTTAACACCGAAGTTACGGATGTTGAGCAGATCGTTCTCCGAGAACTCAACGAGCTGACGGACCGAGTGAATGCTGGCGCGCTTAAGGCAGTTGTAGGAACGGACGGAAAGGTCCAGATCCTCGATCTGCTTGTCCAGCTCGGCGTTGTCGTTGGTGACCTCGGGAGCGAAGATCGAAGCCTCCTCCTCGACCTCGGGGGTCTCGGCAAGGTTCATAAAGGCGGCCATATGCTGGTTGATGATATTGGCAGCCTGGACCACGGCGTCGCGCGGGGCGATGGAGCCGTTGGTCTCGATCTCGAGGACAAGGCGGTCGTAGTCGGTGTGCTGACCGACACGGCAAGCCTCAACGAGCTTGGCGCAACGGGAAACCGGCGAGTACAGCGAGTCGACGTGGATCACACCGATGGGATCGTTGTCGCGCTTGTTGGCCTCGCCAGAAACATAGCCGCGGCCATAGCCGATGCGCATGCTCATGGTGAGATGGCCACCCTCGGTGAGCGTAGCGATGTGCTGCTCGGGGTTGACCAGCTCAAACTCGGACGGAATAAAGAAGTCCGCACCGGTGACCTCGCAGGGGCCGTCAACCGAAATGGTGGCGGTCGCCTCGTCGGTCGTGCCGAGAGCCCTGAAGACAAGACCCTTGACATTCAGGACGATGTCGGTGACATCCTCGACCATGTTAGGGATGGTCATGAACTCGTGCTGCGCACCATCGATCTGAATAGCCTCGACGGCGGCACCCTCGAGCGAGGACAGAAGAACGCGACGAAGGGAGTTACCCAGCGTATCGCCGTAGCCACGCTCGAGCGGCTCGACGGAGACACGAGCAGACGTCTCGTTGATCTCTTCGACCTGAACCTGAGGCCTAATGAATTCTGACATGTATTACCTCCAGCCTCAGCAGCCCGGATGGACTACTTAGAGTAGAGCTCGACGATGAGCTGCTCGTTGATATCACCGCTGATCTGCTCACGCGTCGGCAGAGCGAGCACGTTACCAGACAGCTTCTCGATATCGACCTCGAGCCAGCCAGGGACCTCAAAGCGCTCGGAGGAAATCAGGGCCTCCTTGATGGGGAGGAGGTCACGGAACTTCTCGCCGACAGCGACGACGTCGCCGGCCTTGACGCGGTAGGACGGGATGTCCACGCGCTTGCCGTTCACGGTGAAGTGACCGTGACGGACGGACTGACGAGCCTCTTTGCGGGTGCGGGCGAAGCCAAGACGGAAGACGACGTTGTCGAGGCGAGACTCAAGGATGATCATGAGGTTCTCACCGGTGACGCCGTTCATCTTGCGGGCCTTGTTGAAGTAGCCGTGGAACTGCTTCTCCAGAACGCCATAGATGAACTTGACCTTCTGCTTCTCGCGCAGCTGCATGCCGTACTCAGATTCCTTGCGACGGCGCTTGGGCTGACGGATAGATTCCTTCTTGCTGCTGTAACCGAGCTCAGCGGGATCGATCCCGAGCTGACGGCAGCGCTTAAGAACAGGAGTCCTGTCGATTGCCATATTGATACGATCCTTTCAGTTACACGCGGCGACGCTTCTTGGGGCGGCAGCCGTTGTGCGGAATGGGGGTCTTGTCCTGGATGCTCGAGACCTCGAGGCCAGCAGCCTGGAGGGAGCGGATGGCGGTCTCACGACCGGAGCCGGGGCCCTTGACGAAGACGGAAACCTTCTTCATACCGTGCTCCATGGCCTGCTTGGCAGCAGCCTCGGCAGCCATCTGGGCAGCGAACGGCGTGGACTTACGGGAGCCCTTGAAGCCCACCTGGCCAGCCGACTTCCAGGAAATGACGTTGCCCTGGGGATCGGTGATCGAAACGATCGTGTTGTTGAACGTAGAACGAATGTGAGCCTGGCCCACGGAAATGTTCTTACGGTCCGCGCGCTTCAGACGGGCAGCGCGAACGTTCTTCTTAGCAGTAGCCATCTATCTAGCGCTCCTTATTTCTTCTTCTTAGCACCGATCTGACGCTTCGGGCCCTTGCGGGTACGAGCGTTAGTGTGGGTGCGCTGGCCGCGGACCGGGAGGCCCTTGCGGTGACGAAGGCCGCGGTTGCAGCCGATGTCCATAAGGCGCTTGACGTTCTGGTTGCGCTCACGGCGGAGATCGCCCTCAACCATGATCTGGTTCTTATCGATATAATCGCGGATGGCGTTAACCTCATCCTCGGTGAGGTCCTTAACGCGCGTATCCACGTTAACGTTGCACTCGACGCAAATCTTCGTCGCAGTGGTGCGGCCGATGCCGTAAATGTAGGTCAGACCGATCTCAACGCGCTTCTCACGCGGGAGGTCGACACCATTAATTCGGGCCAACGTAGTCTCCTCTCTTAACCCTGACGCTGCTTATGACGGGGGTTCTCGCAAATGACGAGGACCTTGCCATGGCGCCTAATGATTTTGCACTTATCGCACATCTTCTTGACCGAAGGACGTACCTTCATCGTTCTTCCTTTCGGTAGCGCTCAAACTACTTCCCTACTATCTACTCGCCCAGCCGCAGGCGTTTAAAACTATGGCTGGTCTTCACACACAATCCGACCGTAGGTTGAGCTAAGCCTGCAGTCGGAAATGGAGTGCGTGTATGCGTGCCGCTATTTGTAGCGATAGGTGATGCGGCCGCGGGTCAGGTCGTACGGGGAAAGCTCCACGACAACCCTGTCACCGGGGAGAATACGGATGTAATTCATTCGGATCTTGCCAGAAATGTTGCACAGAACCGAATGACCGTTCTCGAGCTCGACCTTAAACATGGCGTTGGGCAACGGTTCCTTTACCGTACCCTCGAGCTCAATTGCGTCTTCCTTCTTCACAAGCAATCATCTTTCTCTAGAAAACGACAGCGATTGAGTATTCTACAACACGTATGCACGCATCGTAATAACTTCGTAATGGCTCCACAACTAAGTGGAACTTGTTACATTTCTCCGCCTTGGAGGGAGCACCAAGCACCTTGGGCATCCGTGGTGAGAATCACCGGACCATCATTGGTAATGGCGACGGTGTTCTCGTAGTGCGCGGCGGGCAGGTGATCGTTGGTCGTAACAATCCAACCGTCGGAGCCCGTGCTCACATGGTTGGAACCCATCGTAACCATCGGCTCGATGGCAATGACCATGCCGGCCTGGAGGCGAACGCCCCTCCCCTTCTTTCCATAGTTAGGAACGTTGGGGTCCTCGTGCATCACGCGGCCAATGCCATGGCCTACATAATCACGAAGCACACCGTAACCGTGAGACTCGGCGAGGGACTGAACGGCATAACCGACGTCCCCGATATGGTTACCGGGAACAGCCTGCTCGATGGCAGCCTTAAGGCAATCGCGCGTGACCTCGCACAAAGCCTTGGCTTCGGGCGTGGGGGTGCCGACGAAAAACGTCCAAGCGTTATCGCCGACCCAACCGTCGACAACGGCTCCCGTATCGATGGAGATGATATCGCCATCGCGCAGGATCATGTCGGGGTTGGGAATACCGTGGACCACGGCATCGTTGATCGATGCGCAAATGGTCCCCGGGAACCCGCCGTAACCCTTAAAGGCCGGGGTGCCGCCATGCATGCGGATAATCTGCTCCGCGAGCTGATCGAGCTCAAAGGTGGAAACGCCGGGGCGCACCATGGCTCCAACGTGGCGGAGCGCCATCTTAGATAGCGCTCCTGCCTTCTTCATCTGCTCGATTTGCGTTGCAGACTTAATCTTGATCATAGACCGAGAGCCTCTTTGACATCCCCGTACACGGTCTCGCGAGCCTGGTCACCGTTGACCGACTTGAGCAGACCCTGGCCACGATAGTAGTCGACGAGCGGGCTCGTGGACTTCTCGTAGACGTCGAGACGGTTCTTGATGGTCTCGGGCTTGTCGTCGTCGCGCTGATACATCTCGCCGCCACACTTGGGGCAGGTAGCATCGGCAGCGGTGCCGGTGTAACCGCAGGCGCGGCAGGTGCGACGCGAAGACAGACGATCGATAATGACCTCGGGGGCCACATCGACCAGAAGGGCGCAGTCGATCTCGCGACCCATGGCGGAGAGCTCGGAATCGAGCGTCACGGCCTGGGCGGTGTTGCGCGGGAAGCCGTCGAGGATGAAGCCCTGCTGGGCGTCATCGGCGGCAAGGCGCTCCTTGACAAGGTCGATCACGAGCTGATCGGGAACGAGCTCGCCAGCGTCCATGTACTTCTTAGCCTGAATACCAAGCTCGGTGCCACCCTTGACGGCAGCACGCAGCAGGTCGCCCGTGGAAATGTGAGCGACGCCAAACTCGGCGACGAGCTCCTGTGCGACGGTACCCTTACCGGCACCCGGAGCTCCGAGCAATACGAGGTTCATGAGCAATCCTCCTCTAGCCTATTTAAAGAATCCATCGTAATCATACATCTTGATCTGGCCTTCGAGCTTATCGACCGTGTCGAGCACGACGCCGACCATGATGAGGATGGACGTGCCGCCAAATGCCTGGATCAGCTGGTTACCCGTAAAGGAGAAGATGATCGAAGGCACGATGGCGATGAGCGCCAAAAAGACAGCGCTGGGAAGCGTAATCTTGTTGAGCGCGTTCTTGATGTAGGCCGCGGTAGCCCTACCCGGACGCACGCCCGGAATAAAGCCGCCCTGCTTCTTAAGGTTGTCGGCCGTGTCATCGGGGTTGAACACCATGGAGGTGTAGAAGTACGCAAAAAACACGATGAGGACAACGTTAAGCACCCAGTTGAGCCAGCCGCGCGAAAGCGCAGAGGCAACTGCCTGAATCCAGCCGATGCCGGGGAAGAACACGGCAATCTGAGCCGGGAAGTACAGCAGCGCCGAAGCGAAGATGATCGGCACGACACCCGCGGTGTTGACCTTGATGGGCAGGTAGGTGGTCTGGCCACCCATCATGCGACGGCCCACGACGCGCTTAGCGTAGGAGACCGGAATGCGGCGCTGACCGCGCTCAAGGAAAACAATCAGCGGGATAACCAGCAGGATGATGGCGCAGATGATCACCATGGTGATGATGCCACCGGCATTGCCCTCGGTGCTGGAGAAAATAGCCTGCGGCAGACCGGCCATGATGTTCGCAAAGATGATCAGCGACATGCCATTGCCGATACCGCGCTGGGTGATGAGCTCACCAATCCACATGATCAGCATGGCGCCCGCGGTGAGCGTACCGACGATCATGAGGTCGAAGATGATCTCGGGAGCACCGGCGCCATTAAAGCTGATGCCGAAGCTCTTAAAGAGGAAGAGGTAACCCACGGAGTTGAGGATTGCCAGAGCCAGGGTGAGGTAACGCGAATACTGCGTAATCTTGGTCTGACCGACCTCGCCCTCGCGGGCAAGCTCATGCAGGGAAGGCACAACGGCCTGGAGCATCTGGAGGATGATCGAGCTGGTGATGTAAGGCATGATGCCCAGTGAAAACACCGACACATAGCTCAACGCGCCGCCAGAGAAAAGATTCAGGAGGGCCATAGCACCTGCGGCGACCGAATTGTTATCGGTCGAGAAAAGGCCCAGCATCCCCTGGAAGGGAATGCCGGGCACAGGAACGTGCGCACCAATGCGGTACACGACGAGCATAGCTATGGTAAAAAGAATCTTTTCGCGCAATTCTTTGATGCGGAAAGCATTCTTAAGACCATTTAGCACGGCAGCTCGACCTTTCCGCCGGCGGCCTCGATCTTGGCCTGCGCAGAAGCGCTGACCTTGTCGACCTTGACCGTGAACTTCTTGGTGAGCTCACCATTGCCGAGCACCTTGACGGGCTCGAACTCGCTCTTGGTGATGCGAGCGGCCTTAAGAGCGGCACCGTCAATCACAGCGCCATCCTCGAACTTACGCTCGAGACGCTCAACGTTAACAGCGGTGTACTCGATACGACGGGGGTTGCGGAAGCCCGGAAGCTTGGGCAGGCGCATAGCCAGCGGAGTCTGGCCACCCTCGAAGCCGGCACCCTTGGTGCCGCCAGAGCGGGAACCCTGGCCCTTCTGACCGCGGCCAGAAGTGGTGCCGTGACCCGAAGAATTGCCACGGCCGACGCGCTTGCGGTTCTTGGTGGAACCGGGCGCGGGAGTAAGATCGTGAAGCTGCATTTGCTACTCCTCTACAATCTCGACAAGGTGCTTGACCTTGAAGATCATGCCGCGGACGGACTCGTTGTCAGCAATCTCGCGAACCTCGCGGATCCTGTGGAGACCGAGGGCACGGACAGTACGGACCTGGTCCTGCTTGCAACCGTTGGTGCTGCGGACCTGCTTGATCTTGATGGTGTCAGCCATGCTTAGTTCTCCTTACCGACGAACATCTCGGAGACCGTCAGGCCACGGCGAGCCGCGACGTCCTCAGGGCTGGAGAGCTCCTTGAGGCCCTCGACGGCAGCCTTGATGATGTTGAGGCCGTTGTCGGTACCGAGGGACTTGGACAGGACGTTCTTGATGCCAGCAAGCTCAAAGAGGGGACGCACAGCGCCGCCGGCGATAACGCCGGTACCCTCGACAGCGGGCTTGATGATGATGCGGCCGGCACCAAAGTGACCGAGAACCTCGTGCGGAATGGTGCCCTGATCGGTCACCGGCACGTGGAACATGTTCTTCTTGGCATCGAGAGACGCCTTGGAGATGGCCATGGGCACCTCAGCGGACTTGCCCATGCCAACGCCGACGTTGCCCTTGCCGTCGCCAACGACGACGAGAGCGACGAGGCTCATGCGACGACCACCCTTGACGGTCTTCGACACGCGGTTGATGTAAACGACGCGCTCCTCGAACTCGGAGGCCTCGCGCTGCTGCTTCTGATTACGAGCCATGTGCTACATACCTCCTAGAACTCGAGACCGGCGGCACGAGCACCGTCGGCGAGGGCCTTGACGCGGCCATGGTAGATACGGCCACCACGATCGAAGGCGACCTTGGTGATGCCGGCCTCGATGGCACGCTTGCCAACGAGCTGACCGACCTTCTCCGCAGCCTCCTTGTTCGAGGTGTGGGTGCCCTTGAACTCGGCCTCGAGGGTCGAGGCAGAGACGAGCGTCAGGCTGGAGCCCTTGCTGTCGTCGATGATCTGGGCATAGATGTTGGCGTTAGTACGGGTCACGCGAAGACGCGGACGCTCGGCGGTACCCGAGACCTTGCCGCGAACACGACGCTGACGACGCTTGAGGCCTTCCAGCTTCGCCTTATGCTTGTTCATACGTAAACTCCTAAAAAGGTTGATCTTGCCAGCACCTGACGGGGTGCTGGTCTTATGCGAGTGAGTCGGTTACGACTACTTGGCGGCCTTACCCAGCTTGCGGCGGATGTGCTCGCCAACGTAGTGGATACCCTTGCCCTTGTAAGGCTCGGGAGGACGATGACCGCGGATCTCAGCGGCGATCTGACCGACCTGCTGCTTGTTGATACCCTTGACGTTCACGTGGGTGTTGTCGGGAACCTCGAAGGTGATGCCCTCGGGAGCCTCGACGATCACGGGGTGCGAGAAGCCCAGGGAGAACTCGAGGTTCTTGCCCTTCTGCTGCACGCGGTAACCGACGCCGGCGAGCTCGAGCTTCTTCTCGAAGCCCTCGGAAACGCCAACAACCATGTTGTGGATGAGGGCGCGGGTGAGGCCGTGGCGGGCACGGGTCTCACGCTCGTCGTCGGGACGGGAAACGGTGAGGACGTTGTCCTCGACGTTGATAGCGAGCTTCTCAAAGACATCGAGCTCGAGCTGGCCCTTGGGGCCCTTGACGACAACGTTGTTGCCGTTGACTGCCACTTCGACTCCGGCGGGAATCTGGACAGGCTTATTACCGATACGAGACACGGTGATCTCCTTTCCTTCTACCTACCGAGCGAATTACCAGACGTAAGCGATGATCTCGCCGCCGACGTTGTGCTTGCGAGCATCGCGGTCGGTCATGACGCCATGGCTGGTGGAAATAATGGCGGTACCAAGGCCACCGCGGACGCGGGGCATGTCGGCAACGCCGGTGTACTTACGCAGGCCCGGCTTGGAAATGCGGCGGATGCCGTTGATGACCTTAGCCTTCTTGGGACCATACTTAAGCGTGATGTGCAGAGTCTTCTGGGGAACGGTGTCCTCGACATCGTAGCCCTCGATGTAGCCCTCCTCGTGCAGAACACGAGCGATCTCCACGAGCTTCTTGCTGCTCGGCATGGAGACCGTGGCCTTGTTCACAGAGTTAGCGTTACGGATGCGCGTAAGCATATCTGCGATCGGGTCTGTAAGGTTCATACAGATTCTCCTTCGTTCTTGATGAACACGTGCTCTTGGTTCTTCGCCGCCCTTAACGGCAAAGCCTAACTAGCGTGTTTTCCCTGTTCCAAACGGATGCTTGAAACGCTGGTAGTGACTTACCAGCTGGCCTTCTTAACGCCGGGAAGCTCGCCCTTGAGTGCAAGCTCACGGAAGCAGACACGGCACAGGCCGAACTTGCGGTACACAGAGTGCGGACGGCCGCAGCGCTGGCAGCGCGTGTACTCACGAGTAGAGAACTTCTGCTTGCGATTGCACTTGACGATCATCGATGTCTTAGCCACTTATATCCTCCTCACATAGAGTATTGTTCGCCCCAAGCGCCGTCCCCTTTTTGGAAACGGCGCTTTTAGGGCAGGTGAACCTATTTCTTGAACGGGAAACCGAAGGCGTCCAGAAGGGCCTTGGCCTCCTCATCGGTGTTG
This sequence comes from Collinsella sp., assembly GCA_048387515.1. Taxonomy (GTDB): domain Bacteria; phylum Actinomycetota; class Coriobacteriia; order Coriobacteriales; family Coriobacteriaceae; genus Collinsella. The sequence continues at coordinate 8,058 of DBFMRS010000095.1, read as the reverse complement.
GCGGTGGTCACGAAAGTGATGTCCATACCACGCTGGTGATCGACGGAGTCGAAGTCGATCTCGGGGAAGATGAGCTGCTCGGTGACGCCCATGGAGAAGTTACCACGGCCGTCGAAGCTCTTGGCGGAGATGCCGCGGAAGTCGCGGATACGGGGGATCGCGACGGAGGTCAGACGATCGAAGAACTCCCACATACGGTCGCCACGCAGGGTAACCTTGCAGCCGATCGGCATACCAGCGCGCAGGCGGAAGGTAGCGATGGACTTGCGGGCACGGGTGATCATCGGCTGCTGGCCGGTGATGGCGCGCAGGTCGCGCACGGCACCGTCGATGGCCTTGGAATCGGTAGCGGCCTCGCCGACACCCATGTTCACGACGATCTTCTCAAACTTGGGGATCATCATGACGTTCTCGTACTGGAACTTGTCCTGAAGCTGCTGCTTGACCTCGTTGTTGTACTTGGTCTTCAGACGCGGCACATACTTCTCTTCTGCCATTGTTCACTCCTTCTTGGGGTTTTAAGCACGGGGCGTGGCCACGATGGGTTGTCCTCGTGCCTCCTGGCTGCATCCGCGCCGCTCATGGCATTTCGCGGTTTGGACTCGACGCAGCAGGAGCCGACAAAACAATCGGTACTATACGCGCATTGGGTGCGTATTTCCAGAAAAACCTCGTCTGCCTGCACAACTCCACAACTCCCCCGCACATAGTGATCCCCAAAAAGCAGTTGCGGTGAAATAGGGACTGTTTGACGGCTTAACAGGCTTAAACAATCCGTATTTCACCGCAACTTATTGGTGGGGATGCGATTAGCGCTTGCGGGGGACGAGTTTGGTGCGGCGCAGGTGGATCATCTCGGCGGCGATGGAGATGGCGATCTCCTCGGGGTCCTCGGCCTCGATGGCAACTCCGATCGGCAGGTGCAGCTCGTCGATCTGGTCCTGTGTAAAGCCCTCCTGCTCCAGGCGGGCGCGCACAAAGGCCGTCTTGCGGCGCGAGCCCAAGCAACCCAGATAGGCGGGTTTGGCACGCATAGCCTGAATCACCACGTCGAGATCAGATTTGTGACCCGCCGTGGCGACGACCACCAAGTCGCGCGGACCGATGGGGCACTGCTCGCTCAGGTTCTTGTAATCGACCAGGCGACGATCGTAGACACCGGGCACCCATTCGGGCGTCAACGTGCCGGGGCGGTCATCGCAGGCCACGACGGCAAAGCCCGCCGCCGTGAGCACGCGCGCCGTCGCGGCGCCCACGTGGCCGCAGCCAAAGATGTAGGTCAGGCCCTCGGGGCAGAGCGTCTCGACGTGCGCCGCGGGAATCTCGGAGGCCGCGTTGGTGTAGGTGACCCTACTCCCCTCCTCCACCAGCGAAAGCCCGGGGCAGCCCGCAATGGTGCGGCGCGATTCCTCGCCATGGTACTCGGCCACATCGCCCTCGAGCGCGCTCGCGATAAACGGCTCAAAGTCGATGACGAAGTCGCCGATGCGTCGATAGACCAAGATGTCGGCAATTTCCTGGAACAACGGTGCCTGGGTCGCATCCAGATGCAGATAGCACAGGCAGATGGCTCCGCCGCAGATCATGCCGGTATCGGAGTTCTCGCCGCCCATGGTGTAGCGGACCAGACGCGACTGTCCCGCGCTCAGGAGCTCTCGCGCCTCGTCCAGCGCAAAGAGCTCGATCTTGCCGCCGCCGATGGTGCCCGCCTGGCTACCGTCGGCAAAGACGACCATCCAGGCGCCCACGCCGCGCGGCGACGACCCCGCCGTGCCGGCCACGACCACGAGCTCGCACGTCTCGCCAGCACGCAGGGCGGCAAGCGCCGCATTCACAACATCGAGCTTTTCCATTGCCGCCTTCTATCCTCTAAAGATATCGGTGAGCATAGCGAGCGCCTCGAGCACGCCGCCGCCGACCGACGTCGCCTTGTCCGAAATGTAGTTGATATAGCTGGCATCGCCGCGCGGATCGACATCGGCGCATTTAAAGCCCTCAGTCACCTGCACGCCGTTCGCCAAAAGCCCGCGCAGACAGCCATCGATCTGCGTGCGCATGGGCGTATCGCCCGCATACCCGATCACATCGCCGGCACTCACGATGTCGCCGATCACATGGTCGGACCTAAACACGCCGGCGGCGGGGCTGTGGATAACACGCTCTTTGCCATATCCGGCGATGACGCCCGGCACGCCCGTGTTGGGCTGGGGCGAACCTTGGGTAATGACACGGCCCAGGAAATGCCCACGCATGGTCTCGACCACGGCGTCGCAATCAACCGGCGCGGTAAAGCCCGGCCCTACTGCAATGACGGCAGGAGCCATGTCGCGCGTGGTACCCAGATTGCGCTTGGCCAGAATCGCGTCGACCACAGCCGCGGGCTTCAGTTCGTCGAGCATCTGTGCCTGGGGGTCCACCACCACGGCGACATCCCCCGCCTCGGTAATCTCAAGCGCCTCGGCCGACGTCTGCGCCAAGCGGGCGCGAATGCCCTCGACCTGGACCTCGCCCAAGCGAATGGCCTCGCAAAAACTGATTGTGCGACGGATGCACGTGGGGACCGCGATATCGGCCATGACGACCGACACGCCGGCGCGCACCAAGCGAGCGGCGACGCCCGTGGCGATATCGCCGGCGCCGCGAACATAAACGAGCATTCCCGAGGCACCTCCCTGTGCTACGGTTTGAGCAGAGCAAAAGCGGTTCGACCGCTACTCTGATGATTATTTATTATCACAGTATTATACGGCGGTGAACAGATGGAAACGGTTAGCGGCAATCTTGCCTCGGCGCTCAGGATCGAGCCAGGCATTACCGCGATTATCGGCAGCGGCGGCAAGTCGACCTTGCTAAAGACGCTCGGCCTTGAGCTTATGCGCGCTGGCGACCGCGTGCTCCTCTGCACCACCACGCATATGTTCCCCGTCGCCGGCGTGCCATGGGACGGGTCGGGCCGTCGTCTGGACGCCGCGCCTTGGAAGCCGGGGGCCCTGCATGTTCCCGGCTGCACCTGCGAGGCATGCGCTGGCATGAGCCGCGGAAGTATCTGCCAGGCGGGTATTTTGGACCCGGAGACGGGCAAGCTCTCCTCCCCTGCCGAGCCGCTCGACCAGCTGGCGCAGCGCTTTGACTACGTCCTGGCCGAGACGGACGGCAGTAAGCGGCTCCCGCTCAAGGCGCATGCCGCCTGGGAGCCGGTAATTCCCGCCGCCACGGCAAACGTTGTCTGGGTCGTCGGCGCCTCGGGACTGGGCAAACCCGTCGCCGAGGTTGTCCACCGCCCCGAGCTCTTTTGCGAGCGTTGCGGCTGCGAGCTCACCGACACTGCCACCCCAGAGCGCGTCGCCCAGGTGCTCAATGCCGAGCTGCGGATGCTGAACCTCAACAATGCCCGCATCATGCTCAACCAAGTCGACACGCTCAGCGACCCCACGATGGCCGACCGCTTCGAGGCAGCTCTCGACCGCCCCGTCGTCGCCAGCAGCCTCAAGTAGCCGGCCCCATCTCCTCAGTTGCGGTGAAATACGGACTGTTTGCGGCCGTCGGGCGGCCAAACAGTCCGTATTTCACCGCAACTGAGGAGGGGACACGGCATCTTTGCTGCTAGCGAGGGACGTAGCGACCGGGTTGGGCTCCGGTGGGCTCGCCGTCGCGCGCAGCCAGCACGCCGTTCACAAACACAGCCTTGGCGCGGCCATGTGCCTCAAAACCCTCGAGCGGCGTGTAGTCCACGGCCTGATGCTGCGTCGCGGCACTGATCGTCCAGCGCGCCTTGGGATCCCACACGCACACATCGGCATCGGCACCCTCGGCAAGACAGCCCTTGCGCGGATACATGCCAAAAACGCGCGCCGGGTTCTCGCTCATCAAGCGGCACAGATCCTCGGGGCCCAGCTGGCCCTCAAAGCTCGTGGCAATCGCGACGGGACGATGTTCCACGCCGGGCCCGCCGTTGGGAATCGCGCGGAAATCGTCGCGCCCGCGGTCCTTTTGCCCGTGCAGGTTAAAGCTGCAATGATCGGTCGCAATCGTATCGATCTCGCCGGCCACAAGCGCCTCGCGTAGCGCGGCACGGTCACCGGCATGGCGCAGCGGCGGGCTCATCACGTACTTGGCGCCCGCAAAGCCGTCCTCGCCCTGCTCCAAGTAGCAAGTATCGTCGAGCATCAGATACTGAGGGCAGGTCTCGACATAGATGTTCTTCTGCCCGCGCGCCTTGGCAGCGCGAATGGCCTCGAGCCCCAGCTTGGTCGAAAGGTGCACCACGTTGACCGGAGCGTCCCCGGCCAAGTGAGCCAGATACAGCAGGCGGCTCACGGCCTCGGCCTCACACACGTCCGGACGGCTGAGCGCATGGCCCTCAGGCCCGTGGATACCCCGCTCAAACACGCGCTTCTGCAGCGCGTTGACCAACGTGCCGTTCTCGCAATGCACGCACAGGATACCGCCCACGCGCTTGAGCTCCTCCAGCACCTCGAGCGTCTCGGCATCGTCCAGGCGCAGATGATCGTAGGCAAAGTAGGTCTTGAACGACGATACGCCCGCCTCGCGCATGGCCGAAAGATCGGCGCGGTTGCGCTCATTCCACTCGGTGAGTGCCATATGAAAAGCGTAGTTTGCCGTGCAGGTGCCGTCGGCGCGATGATGCCACTCGGCCAAGGCATCGGGCATGGTCACGCCGCGATCGGCCGTCGCGTAGTCCACAATGGTCGTCGTACCGCCGCAGGCAGCCGCACGCGTACCGGTCTCAAAGCTATCGGCTGTCCAATCCATGCCGGTCCAGCACTGCATGTGCGTGTGGCCGTCGATAAAGCCGGGGAACACCCAACAGTCGGTGGCGTCCTCGACGGTATCGCCCTCGCCCGGCTCGATTGCCGCGGCAATCCGCACAATCTTATCGCCCTCCATGGCAAGATCGGCGCGGCGAAGCCCCTGGGGCGTCACGAGCGCGCCGTTTTTGATGATGATCATAATTGCTCCTTATTGATTGATGCAGTTGGCCACGCGATCAAAATACGAGCAAGCGGCGATATGCTCCGTTATGCGTTGCTGTCCCTTGGCGGTATCGACGTCCCACAGCTCGTAGGCACGCGCCTCGACCAGCACCACGTCGGTACGGTCCTTGAGGATCGAACCGCCGCCGTCCTTGCCCTCAAGACACATAAGTGCATCGAACAGTTCCGCCGGAAAGAGCACCGGGCTCGAAGGCTCACCGTTGCACGCAAGACGCACCGGATGCTCGCGACCACGCTCGTCAAATGCACGAACCATAGCCTCAAAAGAATCCGAACTCACGAGCGGCTGGTCGCCCGGCAAAAAGAGGCAACCTTTCCAGTTGCGTTCGACTCCCCACGAAAGGCCCGCACGGACGCTTTCACTGCGCAGCTCGCCATCGTGCAGCACGCACGGGCAATGCTTGTCCTCGCAAATCTGAGCGACCTCGGGCCAACGCGTCGAAACCACGACGTCAAAGCCCCGGGGAACCGAATCGATGGTCCGGGCAATCAGCGGCTCGCCATAGATATCGGCAAGCATCTTGTTAGAGCCAAACCGCTTGCCCTCGCCCGATGCCATAATGACGCAACCAAGTTTCATGGTGATACCTCCCCTGAAACCATCGTACCCATAACTCGCGCCGCGGGCATCCACATCGAAAGCGCTTATCCCGCACGCCCGCGATGCAAAAAAGGGGCACCCCGCCGGTTGGCAGAGCGCCCCCTTTACATGGCTTACCTCAACCCGGCTTTAGGCCTGGAGCCAACGGGCGGTGTTGCGCTCGTCGAGGGCCTTGAGGGTAGCGGCGGGATCGGCAACCTTCTGCAGGAACATCATGGCAGCGATGGCGTACGGCTTGTAGCTGGCCTCCTTGTACATGCCCACGCGGTGCATGTCGAAGACGTCGGCGTTGACCTCGCCGTGCTCGCAGGAAACACCGGAGATGTCGGCGGGCAGCGGGTGCATAAAGATGGTGTCCTGGCCGTTGGCAGTCTTCTCCATGAGCTCGGTCGTGGAGCACCAGTCCTGATGGGTGGCGTTCTGGGCGAGCAGCTCCTTCTCGAGCGCTGCGATGCCGGCGTCGTCGCCCTCGGCGTACAGGTTGGTGCGCTTCTCCATGGCGGCAAACGGAGCCCAGCTCTTGGGGATCACGATGTCGGCGCCCTCGAAGGCCTCGGCCATGGTGTTGACCTGCTTAAAGGTGGTGCCGGACTCGGCGGCATAGCCCTTGGCGCGCTCGACGACCTCGGGCATGAGGTCGTAGCCCTCGGGGTGGGCCAGGGTGACGTCCATGCCAAAGCGGGGCAGCAGGCTGATCAGCGACTGCGGGCAGGACAGCGGCTTGCCGTAAGAGGGCGAATAGGCCCAGGTGACGGCAACCTTCTTGCCCTTGAGGTTCTCAAGGCCGCCAAACTCGTTGATGAGGTAGAGCATGTCGGCAGAGGACTGCGTGGGGTGATCGGAGTCGGACTGCAGGGAGATGAGCGTGGGACGGTGATCCAGAACGCCGTCCTCGTAGGCCTGCTGGACAGACTCGGAGACCTCGGCCATGTAGGCGTCGCCCTTACCGATGTACATGTCGTCGCGGATGCCGATGACGTCGGCCATGAAGGAGATCATGGTAGCGGTCTCGCGGACGGTCTCGCCGTGAGCGATCTGGGACTTCTTCTCGTCCAGGTCCTGCAGCTCAAGGCCGAGCAGGTTGGCGGCCTTAGAGAAGGAGAAGCGCGTACGGGTGGAGTTGTCGCGGAACAGCGAGACGGCCAGGCCCGAATCGAAGATCTTGGACGAAACGTTGTTCTCGCGCAGCTCGCGCAGAGCGTCGGCGACGATGTAGAGCGCCTTGAGCTCATCGGTGGTCTTATCCCAGGTGTGCAGGAAATCGCTGCCGTACATACCCTTAAAATCGAGGCCGTTCAGTTGCTCGACGAGCTCGGTAAACTTAGCGTCCATGGAAATGTCCTTTCTAAAGATGAAACGATCGCAATGAGTAGATGTGTTCCGGCATGCGCGTGTGGCTAGAACATGCAGAGCACCATGACGAGGACCCGCCACCGTTGAGGAAGCATGGGAGATAACGACCGCGGGCCCCAAGTCAACAGGGGGTGCCGGGGACACGAGCGGCCCCCGGCTCAACAAAATCGAGGAATGGGACTAATCGATCTTGTTGTTGGTCAGACCGGCGCGGAACACGGTGGCATCGCCATCGGCCTGGCTCGGATCGTAGAGGTTCAGGGCAGCCACGTACATGGCGGCAGCGGTGACCAGGTCGTCCTTGTAGGTGACCTCGTTGGGAGCGTGAGCCTGAGACTCGGCACCCGGGCCAAAGCCCACGCAGGGGATGCCGTAGCGGCCCTGGATGGAAACGCAGTTCGTGGAGAAGGTCCACTTGTCGCACAGCGGACGACCGGTGCGCTTGTCCATGCTGGGCTCGCAGCCGATGCGCTCGTCACCGAACATGGCCTTGTGGGCGTCGACGAGGGCCTTGACGTGCGGAGCGGTCTCCTTGTTGATCCACGTGGGGAAGTAAGCCTCGGTCTCGTAGACCTCGCCGGTCCAGGACGGACGGTCGTACATGTACATGGAGACCTTCACGTCGTCGCCGTACTTCTTGGCGGCCGGCAGGTTACGGATCTCGTCCAGGCAGGACTCCCAGGTCTCGCCGGCGGTCATACGACGGTCGATGGAGATGGCGCAGGAGTCAGCGACAGCGCAACGGCTGGGGCTGGTGTAGAAGATCTGGCTGACGGTGCAGGTGCCGCGGCCCAGGAAGCGGGCATCCTCGAAGTGCTCGGGATTGTACTTGGGGTCGAGCATCTTGACGAGGCCCTTGATGTCGGTCGACTCGTCGCAGCCGTTGTTGTTGAGGGCGCGGACGTCGGCGATGATGTCGGCCATCTTGTAGATGGCGTTGTCGCCGCGGTCGGGAGCGGAGCCGTGGCAGGAGGTACCGTGAACGTCGACGCGGATCTCCATGCGACCGCGGTGACCGCGATAGATGCCGCCGTCGGTGGGCTCGGTGGAAATGACGAACTCGGGCTTAATGCCGTCCTTGTTGTAGAT
>DBFMRS010000094.1:0-10943 GCA_048387515.1 Collinsella sp. | reverse complement strand
GGCATCAACATGCTCCTGTACCTGGCCATGCTCGTCATCGCCACGCTTGGACCCATGGGCCCGATGAACTCCTTCTACGGCGCCACGAGCCGCATCATGCTCGCCATGGGCCGCAAGGGCCAACTGCCCGAGCAGTTCGCCGAGGTCGACCCCAAGTCCGGCGCTCCCAAGCTTGCCTGCGTCGTTCTGGGCGTCATCACCGTCGTCGGTCCGTTCCTGGGCAAGAACATGCTCATCCCTCTGACCAACGTGTCGGCTCTCGCCTTCATCTTCTCCTGCGGCATGGTCGCCCTCGCTTGCCTGCGCATGCGCTTCACCGAGCCCGACCTGCCTCGTCCCTACGAGGTGCCCGGCGGCAAGTTTGGTATCTGCCTCGCCATCGGTGCCTGCGCCATCATTATCGGCCTGCTCGTGATTCCGTTCTCTCCCGCCTCCCTCAACATGGTGGAGTGGAGCATCGTGATCGGCTGGTTGGCTATTGGCCTGGCCCTCATGGCTTTCACCAATTCCCGCAAAAAGTAACGCCTAGCCGGGGCGGATCAGGTGCGCGGGACCCTCTCTTCCGCGCGCCGAACCCGGCGCCACTTGGGTAGCTTTGTGAGGCCTTAACCCAACACGGCCTCGCCCACTATATGGATCCATAAGGAGGAACCATGTCCACTAAGTATGCAATCGTTGGCGGTAAGCTCATCGACGGTACCGGTGCCGAGCCGGTCGAGAACTCCCTCGTTCTCGTCGACGACAACGGCAAGATCGAGTACGCCGGCGCCATGCAGGACCTTCCCGAGGGCGTTGAGGTCATCGACGCCGCCGGCAAGACCGTCCTTCCCGGCCTGATCGACACCCACCTGCACTTCTCGGGCAACCTGACCGACGATGATACCGATTGGGTCATGCAGCCGCTCCTCGAGAAGCAGGCCGTCGCCGTCAAGCAGGCCTACGACTGCCTCACCCACGGCCTCACCACCGTCTGCGAGATCGGCCGCTTTGGTATCCAGATTCGCGACTGCATCGACAAGGGCGTCTTCAAGGGCCCGCGCGTTCTGGCCACCGGCCTCGGCTTCTGCCGTGTTGCCGGTCACGGTGACTCCCACCACTGCACCCAGGAGCTCAACAAGGAATCGCACCCCTGGGGCGACCAGGTCGACGGTCCTTGGGATCTGCGCAAGGCTGTCCGTCGTCGCCTGCGTGAGAACCCCGATGCCATCAAGATCTGGGCTACCGGTGGCGGCATCTGGCGTTGGGACTCCGGTCGCGACCAGCACTACTGCTCCGAGGAGATCCAGGCCGTGGTCGAAGAGGCCAAGATGGTCGGCATTCCCGTGTGGAGCCACTGCTACAACAACCACGCCGCTGCCTACGATTCCGTCCGCTTTGGCTGCGAGCAGCTGATCCACGGCTTCGATATCGATGAGCGCACCATGGACCTCATGGCCGAGCAGGGCACCTTCTTCACCCCGACGATCGCCTTCCTGCCCACCTGGTACTCCACCTATCCGCCCGTCTACGTCCCCGAGCTGCACGACAAGTACGAGGGCACCCTGGTCGAGAAGGAGCTGCAGCGCAACTACGACTGCCTGCGCGAGGCCAAGAAGCGCGGCGTCATCATGACGATCGGCTCCGACTCCTTCTCCTTCGTCACCCCGTACGGCAACTGCTCCATCGAGGAGATGTACGAGTTCGTCGACAAGATCGGCTTCACCCCGGTCGAGACCATCACCTGCGCCACCCTCAACGGTGCCAAGATGTGCCACATCGAGGACGAAACCGGTTCCATCGAGGCCGGTAAGTGCGCCGACCTGCTGGTCGTCAACGGTGACGTCGCCGCCGACATCCACGTGCTCAACACCGACAACATGGACGTCATCATGAAGGACGGCTGGATCGTCGAGGCCGGCACCTTTGGCGAGGCAAACAAGTACAGCGCCTAAGCTACCGTTCATCGATGGCTGGTTGTAAAACACAGTATTTGATTGCATAATGCAATGGAGAGGGTCGCTTGCGGCCCTCTTTATTGCTATGGGTGCGGTAGACAAAAGGGGATGACGGTGGATCTCAATAGGCTGATTCTGGGCAAGAGCTACAACTCTACCAAGGTCTTTCGCACGGCGCAGCATGTGGTTCAAGCCATCTTGCTCGGTATTGTCGTTCCGCTGCTTATCCTGCTGCTCATCTGGGATCTAACCGATAATCCCAATCCCGTTCCGGCCGTTGTCGTCATTGCCGGCTTGGTCATGCTGTGCTTCTTCTTCTCGTACGTCTTTGTCGTTCCTGACGACCTCACATCGAGCGCAACCGACCGCACGCTCGCCATCGCTTCAAAAATATTCGCCTACACGTCGCGCGGCCTTACGCCCGAAGCTGCCCTGGGCGCCTCTAAGATCATCCTGTCCGAAACTATCGCCTCTGCCATCTGCTTTACCGACGGCAAGCAGGTGTTGGCAAGCTGGGGCGAGGATTCGGCAAAGTGTCCCGCCGGCACCCCGGTGGTGCTCAAGACCACGCTCAACGTGATCAACAGCGGTGAGCAAAGCGTGTTTTCGCGCGACAAAGCGTGTTTTCGCGCGACGCCTCCAATGAGACGGGTGGCTACTTTCCGCGCCTGCGCGCCGGTATTGTCGCACCGCTTACCGTGCGCGGGCATTGCGTGGGCACGCTCGAGCTGTATTATCCCCGTCTGAGCAGCATCGATATGCGCCAGACGGCGCTTGCCTCGGGCTTTGCCGACCTCATTTCCACGCAGCTTGCGAGCTTTGAGCTCGAGCGCCAGGACGAGCTCACGGCCCGCGTGGAGCTGCGCGCCTTGCAATCGCAGGTCGATCCTCATTTTCTGTTTAACACCATCAGCACCATCGTGTCGCTCGTTCGAACCGAGCCCGACAAGGCGCGGTCGCTGCTGATCGACTTTTCCAATTACTATCGTCAGACGCTTTCTGATTCCGATACGCTCACCACGCTCGAGCACGAGGTGGAACAGGGCACTCGCTATATCAATCTAATGCAGGCTCGTTATGGCGACGGCCGTCTGCGCGTTTCGGTCGACATCGACTTTGAGGTGCGCGACAGCCTGGTGCCGCCGTTTATCTTGCAGCCGCTGCTCGAAAACTGCATCAAGCATGCGCAGCGCGAGACCGAGCCGCTTTCTATTCGTGTTAGGGCTTTTGAGACCGATGACGGCTTGGAGATCATCGTCGAAGATGACGGCATCGGTATGAGCGAAGAAGTCTGCGCGCATCTGTTTGAGCAACATCGCCGAGAGGAGCCCGAGAGCATTACCGCCGACGGCTCCATCAAGCGAGGTTGCGGCCTGGCGCTCTTCAACGTGCTTCAGCGCATCCATTTCTTTTACGGAGAAGATTCCGGCATGCGCGTGGAGTCCCAGGAGGACGTGGGGACGCAGGTTATCGTCGAGCTGAACGGCGAGCCGCATGAGCCGGCGCCGTTGACGGCGTAGCACGCGAGTATATTGAGAAGAGAGAGGAAGCGCACATGTCCGAGGGCTGGAACATCCTGGTGGTTGATGACGAGCCTCCCATCAGGGCTGAGCTACGCTATCTATTGGAGAAGGACTCGCGCGTGGGGCATATTGCCGAGGCGGGCAATGTCACCGAGGCCGTGGAGTCGATTCTCTCGAGCAAGCCCGACGTGTTGTTTTTGGACATCACGATGCCCGGCCGCTCGGGAATTGAGCTTGCCGAGACGCTGCAGAACTTAAAGACGCCGCCGGTGGTTGTGTTTGTGACGGCGTTTGCCGAGTTCGCCGCCGATGCGTATAACCTCGATGCGGTCGACTATATCGTCAAGCCGGTCGAGGATGCACGCCTGTCAAAGGCACTCGACAAGATCGAGGCAGCCTTGGGTGCCCGTCGTGTTGTCCACGCTCCGCGCCAGCCTTTGCGTCTGACGGTGGATCGCGGGGGCAAAAAGGTGTTCATTCCCGCCGCAGACGTCTGCTACTTTGAGGCGCGCGCCGATTTTTGCAACGCCATCTGCGCCGAGGGAACCTACCTGATCAATGAGTCGATCTCTTCGCTCGAGCGTCGCTTGGGCTCCGAGGGCTTTATTCGCGTTCATCGCAGCTATCTGGTCAATTTGGAAGACGTGCACAATGTTGAGATTGGCTCCACGGGGTTGATGGAGCTCAGGCTCGACCGCGTGAGCTCGACGGTGCCGGTGTCCCGTCGTCGTGCCGCCGAGGTCAAGTCGCACCTGGGGCTTGCGTAAGAGGCTTGCGTGCCGTCGTTTACCATCGCAAGTTTGGCATGGGCGCGCGGTGGGCATAATGGGTGGAATCGAATGAAATCGAAAGGATCATTATGCCCGCGCTTATCACCCATCATCTGTTTGGCGAGGAAAGCATCGACCGTCTTCCGCAGGGCGTCATCACGTCCGATGAAGAGCGCATTGCCTTTATCTTGGGCAACCAAGGTCCCGACCCGTTTTTCTTTCACATTCTGACACCGCGTGTTTCCGACTGTACGCTGCTGGCGCAGGTCATGCACCGCTCGCGCATGTCTCGCCAGTTCGCGTGCCTGCGCGACGGCGTGTCGCATCTGCTGCCGCGCGACGCCAGCTTGGGTCGCGCCTTTGCGCTGGGCCTGCTGTCTCATTACGTGCTCGACCGCAACGCCCATCCCTTTGTCTATGAGCAGCAGTTTGGCATCGTGGAGTCCGATTCAGAGCTTGAGGATTCGAGCAGCCAGGTCCATGCCGTGATCGAGAGCGACCTGGATGTACTGATGCTGCAGCTTAAGCGCGATGGCGCTACGGTCGACGATTACCCGCCGGCGGGCGAGATCGTCACCACCGATCGCATCAGTCGCGTGGCCGGCGTGCTGATGAGCTATGTTGCCGGACGCGTGTACGGCATTGACATTCCGGCGGGGGAGTACGGTGCTGCCGTTGCCAATATGCAGCGACTTTACCGTGCGATTGAGCCGGCCGGCTCCGTAAAGACGCGCGCGATCTCGCTGGTTGAGGGGTTGGTGCACGACTACTCGCTGCTCGACGGCCTTGCCCATCGCGTGACGACGGAGCTGCCCGAGCGTACCGGTAACCTGGGCCATCTGACATGGAAGAATCCCTTTACCGATGAGGTCTCGAACGAGAGTTTCCCCGAGGTCTTTGATCGCGCGCTGGTCGATTACGAGTGCACGGTCGCGCGTTTTATCGAGACCGGTGACATGGAGGCCGTGACCAGTCACGTCAACTACAGCGGTCGCGTGCTCGGCACCGACGAGGAGTTCGACCGCGAGGAGTAGGGTCCGCTCCTGTCTCTTTGCCGAATCCTTACCGGCGCCTCCGTGCAATTGGGGTACGATGAACTAACTGCATATCGGGCGAATACGAAGGGTCCCTGTCCATGAAATACACCAAGCTCGAGCGTAACTGGGTCATGTACGATGTGGGAAACTCGGCCCTCGTGCTGCTCAATACCTCGGTGGTGCCCATCTACTTTAACGCCATCAATACCGGTGCTTCCTCGGCAGACCTGGTGGTCGCTTGGGGCAACGCGCAGACGATTGCCTCGCTGGTCATTGCCATGCTCATGCCCATTCTGGGCGCGCTTGCCGATTACGCCGGCAACAAGATCAAGTTCTTCTTGGGCTTCTTCCTCACGGGCCTGGTTCTTTGCCTGGCGCAGGCTATCCCAATGTCCGCCATGGCATTTTTGACCGTGTACGTGCTGTGCACCATCGGCCTTAACTCTTCTATGACGTTCTACGACGCCATGCTGCCCGACATTACCACCGACGAGCGCATGGACGCCGTGTCCAGCTCGGGCTATGCCTGGGGCTACATCGGTTCCACCGTGCCGTTCATCATCTGCCTGGCGCTTATCATGGGTGGTTCCGCTCTTGGTATCCCCACCATGCTGGCAACGCGCCTGTCGTTTGTCATCACCGGCGCCTGGTGGCTCATCTTTACCCTGCCGCTCATTCGCACCTATAAGCAGAAGTACGGTCGCGAGCGTGGTCCCGAGGACACCATCGGCCACATCGTGGGCGGCGTGTTCTCCGAGGTCGGACACACCATGCGCGAGATCGCCCACAACAAGACCGTGCTGGTCTACATGATCGCGTTCTTCTTCTACATCGACGGCGTGCACACGGTCATTTCCATGGCAACCAGCTATGGATCGGCTTTGGGCATCGACTCGACCCAACTGGTGCTGGCTCTGCTCGTTACGCAGTTTGTGGCCTTCCCGTCCGCCATCATCTACGGCAAGCTTGCCGGTCGCGTGGGCACGCTCAATATGATCTTGGTGGCCGTCGCCGCCTATATGGGCATCGTGCTCTTTGCCGCGTTCTTCCTCAAGACCGCCTTTGAGTTTTGGGTGCTTGCCATTTTGGTCGGCCTGTTCCAAGGCGGCGTGCAGGCGCTGAGCCGCAGCTACTTCGGCCGCATTATCCCCAAGGAAAAGTCCAACGAGTACTACGGCTTCTTTGATATCTTTGGCCGCTATGCAAGCGTTATGGGCACCTTCCTGGTGTCGGTCGTCACCTCGCTGACCGGCAACCCGTCGCTGGGCGTCCTGTCTATCGGCGTGCTGCTGGTGGTGGGCTTTGTGCTGCTGGTCCGTCTGTCCCGCATGTCTCAGACGGCAGAGCAGGCCGCATAGGAACTTGCCGGTAATTGCGTCCGCCGCGATACTCTTTTGGGGTTATCCGCAATAAACATTCTGACTTTCGAACAATGATTAGCCCAAGTGGGTATGATGGAGTCAGCTAGGTCGCGGGGCGTCGCCTGTGTTTGGCGGCGTCCCGTTTTTGTGTTGCAGGGAGGGTAAGGCATGAACGCCACGGTCGTGATTCCAACGTATTGGGCGGGCGATGACGCTCGCGCAAACGCCCCTGGCACCTATGACCATTCGACACGACTCAACGCCGACAATCCCGAACTCGACCGCTGCCTGGCCTCGCTTGAGCAGGTGCGCGACATCCCGCGCATCATCCTTTTGGTGGTCTGTCCCGTTTCTGCCACAGCCGATGTGTCGCTGCGCGTGCACGAGATTGTCGACGCGCATCCCACGCTCAAGGTCACCGTTGTCACCAACACCCAGGCCTCGCATATCGCAGACCGGGTTGCTCAGATCGCGCCCAAGGGTTCGGGCGAGTGCGTGAGCCTGCGAGGCTACGGTGCCATCCGCAATATGGGGCTAGCCTGTGCCGCCGTGCTGGGGCATGACGCGGTTATCTTTTTGGATGACGATGAGACTGTCATCGACGCCGACTTTATGAAGCGCGCGACCTATGCGTTGGGGCAGCAGACGCGTCAGGGCTTGCCGATCTTGGTCAAGAGCGGCTATTTCTACGATCGCGACGGCTCGCCGCTGGCTCCCACGGACAAGGCGGGCATCTGTCACCGTTGGTGGACCAAGCGCATCGAGTTCAACCGTTGGATGAAAAAGGCGCTCTCGGGCACCCGCATCTCGCGCTCCAACTACGTGTGCGGCGGCCTGATGGCCCTGCACGCCCGTGCCTTTACGCGTGTGGCCTTTGACCCGTTTATCACCCGCGGCGAGGACTTGGATTACCTCTTTAACATGCGCATGTTTGGCTACGACGTGTGGTTCGATAACGAGTGGACCGTGCGCCATCTGCCTCCGGAGTCCGAAAAGCGCTCACCGCGCTTTATGCAGGATGTATACCGTTGGTACTACGAACGGGCCAAGTTGACATTCGCCGCGCATCAAAAGGAGCTCATTCCCGTTACGGCGGCATCGCTCATGCCCTACCCGGGCCCGTGGATTTCGCGCGAGCTCGACGACCGCGTGCGCAAGACCGCTATGGTCCGCAGCGTGTTTACCCGCGAGCATGAGGGCTACCTGCGCATTTGGCGCCATGGTATCGGCGAGGCAAAGGCCTATGCGCGCCAAAACGCTGCAAGCTACCTGCGTTTCCAGAGCTTTTGGCCCAAGATCATGGACGGGCTTTGGCGTGACGCACAACTGATCAGTATCCTGGAGGGGGCCGAATGATCGACCGCCGCGCCCAGCGCGATAGTTCAATATCAATCTTTCGCATCATTGCCGTTGCCTGCGCCATTTGCGTGCTGGTGTACTTTATTTTTGCCTTGGTGACCGGTATCGAGCCGATCGCCACGGTGATTGCCTGCGCGCTGCTGTGCATCTTTCTGTGCATCTTTATCTTTTTGACGCTCAATCCCGATTCGGTGCGCTCCCAGTACACCGAGGAGACGCTCTCGGTGGCCTCGGCCATGCTCGAGGACATTAAGGGCGGTCTGACGCAGGAGTCGGCGCGTTTGGTGTGCCGGCGCATTTTGCCCGAGACGCGCGCCATGACGGTGGCCATCACCGACGAGGGCAACGTGCTTGCCTGCGCGGGAGAGTTTGAGGAAAAACTACTGCCAGATTCTCCCATCCACACGCTTGCCACGCGCTACGTTATCGAACATGGCATCGTGCAGTCGTTCAACCGTATGGTGGATGTCGTGGGCTCGGACGGCTCGCACAACCAAGTTCCCGCCGGCATTATCGCCCCCATCAAGGTAGGCGATCGTACCGTCGGCACGCTCAAGTTCTACTACAAGACCCCGCGCGCCGTCGACCGTACCCAGTACGCGCTTGCCTCGGGCTTTGCCGAGATCTTGTCCACGCAGCTCGCCATCCACGAGCTCGAGGTGCAAAAGGAACTCACGGCGCGCGCCGAGGTGCGTGCGCTGCAGGCGCAGATTAACCCGCACTTCCTGTTCAACACGCTGAACACCATTGCATCGTTTACGCGCACCGATCCGCTGCGGGCCCGCGAACTGCTTCGTGAGTTCTCATCGTTCTATCGTGCCACGCTCGACAACTCGGGATCGCTTATTCCGGTCTCGCGCGAGGTTGCACAGACCAAGCGCTACCTTACCTTTGAGAAGGCCCGCTTTGGCGAGGACCGCGTGCTTGCGACGTTCGATGTGTCCGAGGACGTGGAAGATACGCTGGTGCCGGCGTTCGTGATCCAGCCGATTGTCGAGAACGCCGTACGTCATGGTATGGGCGATGACGACGCCCTGAGGATCGACGTGACCGTTCACCAAGACGGCGAGGATGCAATCTTGATTGCCGTGGCCGATAATGGCGTGGGCATGGATGAGGGTACCGCCGCCAGACTGTTTGACGAGCGCTCTGCCCGTCCCGACGCCAGCTCTCCCCAGGGTGGCGGCGCCGGTGTGGCCATGCACAATATTTCGGAGCGCATCCATCGCTTTTATGGGCCGCACTCCTATACGCGTGTTGAATCGGCGCCGGGCAAGGGCACCAAAGTGCTCCTTCATCTTGATTTGTCAGAGAGCATCTTCGACATTCAAGAGTAAAATAAAAGGCTACGGGCTCAACGTCATGCGACGGATGCCCGGCGTTGTTAGTTGACGAAAGGTTTTATCCCTATGCTGCGTGCGATGATTGTGGATGATGAGGCGCCGGCTCGCTCGGAGCTTCGCTTCCTGCTCGAGCAAACGGGCAAGATCGGCACGATCACGGAGGCGTCGAGCGTCCGCTCCGCCATCGAGATGCTTATGGAAAGTCGCGTGGATGTCGTGTTTCTCGATATCTCGATGCCCGGTGCCTCGGGCCTGCAACTTGCCGAGGCGCTGCATAAGCTTAAAAATCCGCCGGCGATCGTGTTTGTGACTGCGTATAGCGACCATGCGGTCGAGGCATTCGACGTGGATGCCGTCGATTATCTGATGAAGCCGGTCGAGGAAGCTCGCTTGGATCGCGCGATTGAGAAGGTCATGCAGCGCGCCAAGCCGGTTACGGACAGCAAGGTGACCATCGAGCGTATCCCGGTGGAAAAGGGCGGCCGCAAGGTGCTCATTCCCGTGGACGACATTCGCTTTATCATGGCCAAGGACGATTACTCCTGCATCTATACCGTCGATGATCGCTTTTTGTCGACGACCTCGCTGGCGCAGTTTGAGGCCAAGCTCTGCGACTTTGGCTTCTTCCGTGTTCACCGCCGCTATATCGTCAACTTGGCGTGCGTCACGGACGTCGAGACGGTGCCCTCGGGCGCCATCCAGCTGGGCATTACGGGCGTCGACGAACGCGTGCCGGTTTCGCGCCGCCGCGTCGTGCCGCTCAAGAAGGCCCTGAGTCTCTAGCACACTGGCCCCGCAGCCCTGTAGACCCATCGTCTGCGGAGCCGTGGGGCCTTTTTTGTATGTATCTGCCGAATCGTTTTTTGCGGAAGGGATCCCATGAACAGTGCAAGCGCCAAGCGCATCGACATCATCTCGGACACCCACGGCTATCTTTCGCCTGCGCTCTTGGATGAGCTTGAGGGCGCAGACCTGATCATCCACGCTGGCGACCTCACGTCGGAGATGGACTACGAGCACCTATGCACCATCGCCCCCGTGCGGGCCGTACTGGGCAACAACGATTACTACCGCGACTACGGTCCCGATGTAGACCGTCTTGCGCTCTTTACCTACGAAGGCCTCAAATTCGCCGTAGCCCACTACCGCGAAGACCTTCCGGTGGGATCCGTAGACGTAGCCATCAACGGCCACACCCACGTAACCAAAGAAGCCCAAGTGGGCCGCTGCTTAGTCCTCAACCCGGGTAGCGCCAGCTACCCCAGAGGCACCCGAGGCCCCACCATGGCCAGAATGCTAGTAAAAGACGGCAAGATCCTAAGCACCAAATTTATTGACCTAGAGTAAAAGCAACAAAAACGGGGGGGGGGATGCAGATCGCATCCCCCCGTTTTTCTTTGAGCAAAAGTAAGAGGTCCAGCCAGAACAATCAGACCAACCCCGCCGAGGAGAACGGGGACCCCGAGCCGCGAAGCGGCGAGCAACAAAGTCTTTGAACAGAGTGACGGCAGGGAGGGTCTCCGGGGCCGGCTGGCGCGGGTTAAGTTTGTCGCGAGTTCCGCACGCAAAGGAAAGCACTTAATGTGCTTTCCGTCTTGCGCAGGACTGTAGAGCAG
>DBFMRS010000093.1:0-39730 GCA_048387515.1 Collinsella sp. | reverse complement strand
CTCCACAGAAGCAACCATTTCGTCTAGCCCCAATATGACAAGCATCCGATTCAGCTTATCCATCTCGTAATCATCAGAAAGCAGCGTAAGATTATCGAGAATCGTCCCCTCAACGATAGGGGGTTCTTGCTCCGTAATGCTGACTCGACACCGCCGCAATGCATATCGATCGATGCAACGCTGTGACACCCCGTTGTAGCGAACGGCCCCTTCTGTGTCATCTGGATATAGCCCCAATATCACTGACAGCAGCGAGCTCTTCCCCGAACCATTCGGCCCCGAGATTCCATATAGCCGACCCCTGGAAAACGCGAGCCCCTCAATGCTTAACGCGACCCTTTCCGCCCCTGGATAACGTAGCTTGATGTTCTCTAGACGGATTTCCTCAATCGGACCAAGCGCCAATTTGCCATTCGCTTCCACCGGGACATCCCAAATTCTTTTCAGCCGCTCATAGCATACGCGATTAGTCTGGTAATCCCTTCCCCAGCCCAACAAATACTGTACCGCTGAGCTTAAGTTCGAATAATATCCAACAGCAGTCACGAGAAAACCAGGCAACAGTCTCCCGCCCATCACTTCAACCGCGCCCACAGCAAGAAGACATCCTTGAGCGGCGGAAGCGACCAACGCGTTGCCAAAGGTAAATCTAGACCCTACTTCCTGATTTGCTCTCATCGTTGGATAGAGCCCATTAAAAGCTTCGACCAGTACAGCGCGGGACCTATCGAACAAAGCATGTTTGCGGATGAAATCAACTTTCTCCAACTGATCTTGTAGACAGGAAAAAAACCTCGCGCTCTGCTCTTGTACGTCAAAACTTCTCTCAAACAGCCTTGCGCGTGAAACCGCATAAAAAGCGGCACTCGCTGCCGCAAGAACAAGGCAGACCACACTCAACTTGATATTCAGGCTACCGAGAACAAACAGGGCGGACAAAAGGGTGATAACGTTGCTTGAAACCCCCACAACCGAGTTGATTACGAAGATGACAAGGTCATTAGCGTCGTGATTGATTTGCTGGTTATAATACGACGCGTTGAAGCCCTCGAAGAATGCCTGGGGAAGGTGCTTCACGTGCTCAAGCGTATCCGCATTTAAGCCGAACCCCGCATGCGACTGAAGGTTGATGTACAGCATCTCTGAGCAATACACTAGTCCCGCTCGAACCGCTTGGACCGCAACCAAAATAAGGCAACAAACGAGAACGGCGGCAAGATCGGCGCTGGCCGGCATCGCCAATCGGTTTACCACTATGCCGGTAAGAAAGGGACCCGCAAGCGCAAGCAGCCCGACCAAAACTGTTACGACAAGATAGGCGTAGAATCGACCGCCCAGTATATATTTTCTACAGAGATTAAGCATCAGCCTCATTTTGCCCCGCACCCCGTTTTGCCGTATTCATCATCTGGGAGAGCAGCATTTTTTGCTCGGCATCATACCGGAAGGAAACGCAACGTTTCCCCTCACCGTTTAAGGCGTGGTTGGGGCACCCTCCCATGCACATGGGAAAAGCAAAGCACTCTTGGCATTCCGGGTCATCCGGCTCATATGCCATCCAGTTAATCATGTTCTTGCTCAACATTGGCGGCTCGAAAATAGTTCCGACCCTCCGCTCCTTCATTCCAATGTCATCCCAGCACTTATACAAATCTCCGACGGGATCAACCACGTACGAGTTGATTCCAACGGCGCAACATATCCCGAAATTCGTCCCACCAAAAGGTTGAACTTTGAAGCCCCGCGCAATTGCCCTTTTATAAAACTCAGTCTCCTCATACGAGAACTCTTTTACAGTAAAGCAGTGGCTGTCGTTCGCACATACCTGATTGATATCGTCAACAGGGGCTAAATAGAAGTGAACCTTATTCATCAGGCCATTTAGCTCGAGATAATCCAATAGCTCTTGAGCGGCCTCGATGTTGGTCTTGTCGACGTTGCTCCTTATCGAAATATCGATGATGTCGGCACACTCTTTGACGTTCTTGAGAATACGTTCGTATGTAGGGCTTCCGTCGTGAAGAATCCTTCTCGAATCGTGATCCGACTTCGATCCATCTATAGTCACTTGCGCGCTCGTCACACCACATGCCGCGAGCCTCCTTGCAACATCAGGCGTCAGCAGATAGCCATTTGTCACTATCGATGCGGAATATTCACACGTTGGCCCCACGACATCTTTCAGATCCGACGTAATCCGTTCGATCATCTTCATTCCGAGCAGAGGCTCGCCGCCGTACCATCCAACTGAGAGACTTGCGATACCAGGATAGTAATCTTTCACGAACTTGGAGAGCTGTGTCAAAACCTCCTCGCCCATCGTCGTGTACGCCTGTCCCTTTTCATAGCAGTAGGGACAGCAAAAGTTGCAAGCCATCGTTGGCGCAATGGTAAGGGACAGAGCAGTATTCGCAAAGCGCGCGGCGCGACTTTGCAACCTGATCTCCCCAAGCTCGTCCCTCTCCTCATTGACTAGGATGCCTCCCCTTATCAGCTCCGCGACAAGATCATCGGCATCCCGAACGTCCCCTTCTTGAATCCTTTTGAATTTCTGCGCGTATTCCGGATTTAACGACAGGATGCCGCCGGTTCGCGCATTCATGATAAGAAGACTTTAAGAAGACTTCCGTTATGTTCATGCACCACATTAAATTGCGACAGTTTCACTTCGCACCATCTCCATTTCCAATCAAATCCATATCGACCCTCAGACGCTGCGCATACGCCAGCGCACTACCTTCTTCGATAAAAACTGCACGAAAGCAGCAATAGACATGCGAGCGACACGATGACCGCATGGCCGCATGCAGCCATCAGGACCGTCCCGCCGGCAGCCCCGCACGCCCTCATCCAATAAGCCATGTGAACCGGGGGTAAAACGGTTGGGAAACTCATCGCGATAACAAGGCCCGCGAACGTTGCGACCAGCAAGGCTCCCGACACAAGAGATCTGATCCTGAACACCTCATATGCAACCGCAACCATCAGCGTATAAGCGGCGTCTATAACGATATTCGACAGGAGTGCCGAGGTCACATTACCAACCGTAAGGCTGTCTAGACCGCTTCCGGAGCACACGGCAAAGACCGCAGCGACACCGAGAGTAAACACGATGTAGGGGCACAGCGTATACACTTCGCAAGCCAATGTCTTTGCCGCAAACAGCTGCCAGCTGCGGAAGCCCCGAGCAATCGAAACTCCCCTTGCCGACACGCTCGTCGCATCACCGAATAGCGTCCCCGCCACAACAACAGAGACGATTGGGAAGAACACCGTATGCGCCATGGAGACGACACTTAGCCAGGAAGAGATACCCGTTGGCCCAACCCCTATCGAGAAAAGATAGCCCGGATCGGCGGAAAAGCCAAAGAACTGGCCCTCTCCCCCTGCGGAGACCCATGCGCCGGACCCGGCAAACACATAAATCCCCGCGATGCCCAAATACATCAGCGCTATTATCACGGCGAGTTTCATTCTCCTTGCGCGGAACAGTTCCGCCCTGACCGACATCCCAAGATTCATCGAACCGCCGTCCTTACAAATAGCGAGACGAGCGCAACTCCAACCGACACAAGCACAGTGCCGCCCGCATACAGCAAAACCTGAATTACACCAACATTCTGCATACTCAGGGAACACAGGTTCATCAGGTAATACACGGGCGAGAGCATGAGCAGCAAGCTGGGCTGACCGCTTCCGTATGTACTTGGGAACCACACCATCACAAATGTCGAAACCGCTATTGCAACGACGCTGCTCGCCACCACACTCCTCGTGAGCAAATACAGGGCGAAGGTAGCGGCGTACATCGAAATGAGCAGCAGCGCGATCATCAGCGCAATCGATACAAATTGGGCAAACCCTGAGCACGAGCCCCCAACGTCCCATTGGGCCATCTTGGTTAAATACAACGCAGTCGTAGAAAGAAGATACACGGCACCGACCAGAGTGCAGTTCACCAACAGCTTCGTGATCACAATCGCCGCCTGCGACACCCCTCGCGATCTCGATACGGCGTAAGCCACGGATTCAAAGTCTCTCGACGTAGCGTAAACCGCGTAGAGAATCGTCACCGGAATCCAGACCACTGTAGACGCAAAAGACGTCCGGGCAACAGAGCCCAAAACGTCCCCTGCATCCACTAGGTTTCCAATAAAACCTATAGCCCCTCCAAGCGTATACGGGTCATCACCGGCGACCATGATCAGCACCTCAGACGAAGTCGCAGCCGCAACCACATACAGCACAGCCGCAAGCGCAATCATCAGAGCGGTCGCCGGGTGCCTGGCGAGCAACCATACCTCGCTCCGAAAAGCTGAGATGAACTCGCGTTTCATCACAGCTCGCTCTCTCGACCGATGAGCTCCGAATAAAACTCCTCAAGGCTCTTCCTATGAGAATACGCCTCCGCAACCCTCACACCTGCGGTCGAGAGCGCTTCGATTGCAATGCCCCGCCCTTCCTTTTTCTCCTCATAGCGCATAAGGACGCTGCCGTCCGGCAGAAAAGAATGTGAGGTCTCATCTCCGAGAACCGATCTCGTTCGCTCCAGATCGTCCACATGCAACACGAAACCACCGCGGCATGACTTTTCCAGCTGAGGTGCGGTCATCCTTCGAATGAGGCGACCATGACTTATGAAGAGGTAATCAGTTGCCAGCTTGTGCATCTCCTCAAGATTGTGGCTGGATACGAGAATCGTTTTACCTTGATCTTTGTTAAGATGCGTAAGGATTTTTCTTACTTCGACTATCCCCATCGGATCCAGGCCGTTTGTCGGCTCGTCCAGGATCAACAGCTCCGGATCGCCCAGCAACGCTATGGCCAGATCGAGACGCCTCCTCATTCCCATTGAGAAGTTCTCCACTTTCTTCCCGCCGGCCTCCCCCAAACCGACGGTTGATAACACACCGTCGATGGAACGATCGGTGGGAAGCCCCCACTCAATACAGCGAACGACCAAGTTGTCTCGCGCGGTCAGATTAGGATACGAAGCATTGAGGTCGGGCATATAACCCAGCCTTTCCCTGCAGCTCCGTATTTCACGTCTCCCGGTTTGCCCAAACATCGAGATCGTTCCTGACGATGGCTCCGAAAGCCCCGTGATCAATCGAATTAACGTGCTCTTGCCGGCACCATTCTCCCCAATGAGTGCACACAGCTCGCCTTCCATTAAAGAGAACGAGACTGATTTAACCGCTTCAAACCCGCCATATCTCTTGGATATGGCACGCAATTCAACTGGGACTTCCCGCATGGACGACATCCTCCCCGTCAATAAAAAGGGACGACATGGCAATTGTGCGGGGTTATAGGTAACGTCGGTTCGCCCCCCATATTGCAATGCCACATCACCCCTCAGGCGCTGCTGGCCAAAATATCTTTGAACAGTCTGTGCACGCCGTACGGCGTGCACTATCCGCTAAAAGCGGATAGTGCACTCCTGTGAAGAACACTTGGTGCTGCAGCTGCCGTGCGCGTAAAAGAAGCAATTGTTGCACATGGGCTCAGCCCCGGCTGACGGCTCGGTAATCCATTCCATTTCATTCCCCTCCTTTCGCGGTAGAAAGCCAGTTCATCTCTGCCCCCTAGAAACGGAACGTGCAGGACTGATTGGGGCACCTCTTCGTGCATCCCCCGTGCGCGTAGAAGAAGCAGTTGCCGCACGCGGGTGCAACGCCTTCCTCCGGCTCGTTAATCCAATCCATCTCTCCCTCCTTTCCTTGCATACCGAATTGATAATGTTATTCTAATTCGATATGTATCATATTTCAATATAAGCTTATTTATATATTACACAAGGTAAGCACCCCCCTGCATCCAGCACAGGAAATGACTCTCTCGTTCCCCAGTGACGCGGCGAGAAATACAGGCCACTGCAGGACGTTGAATGAACAGCCCGTGAAAACCGTTGTTTTCACGGGCTGCACCTGCTCAATACTTTTTTATTCTCCAGCCTCAGTCGTCTCTAAGATCGACCACGTAAACATGATCTGACTCCAGGACCGGGTCATCACCCGTCGCGGTCGCCCTGCTCAGCGCGTTGCGGGCGCGCCGCGTCGCCAGTTCCTCAAGTTCTCTTTCGTTGACGCGCTTAATAAGATCGCCAGGCTGGCAATCAAGCTCTACGCAAATATCCAGCAATGTCTTTAACCTAATTGCCTTCACCTTGCCATTTCGTATTTTTGAGATACTTGCCGGTGTGTGCCCGGTCGCCCGAATGATATCCGTACTCGTCTTTCCGCGTCGAAGCAATAAGCTTTCAAGCTCAATAATCAGATAGTCCATGCCGCCCCTCACACCAAATCCTCGGTCTGGTCTTGAAGCAGAGCTCCGTAGCGCCATATCGCAGAAATCGAGAAGCAGCAAACGGCCCCCAGCACAGCACCAATATCTATGGGCAGGGCCAGGTTTTCAAACATCGAATAGGCGTTCCCCAGCAAGTCGAAGGGGCCAATCACTATCGAAAGAAACCCCGGAGAAAACAAGAGGTCACCTATTGCCGCTGCAACAAACAGCCACCCGATAATCGAGATTCTTCGAGCATGCGAAAGGGTAAAGGGCGATTCGCCATGAGCCATGTCCATGCTGATTCCCCGCAGGGTCCATGTGGCCCTTCCGGAAATCAGAAGATACATCAAAGGAACCACTACGGAAACCGTCTTTGATGGATCATATAGGTTTCCTTGAGCAGCCATAAGCCCAATGGAAATAACCACCACCACCGAACAGCAACACACCGCTATAAACAGCGCCGTAAACAGAATCCCAAGCCTTCTTCCGAGAGTCATCATCTTCTGGATGGACTTATCGATCTTCTGGGCGCTATTCACCACAGCTCCTCCTAAAGCAATCAGAGGTCTTCTTACTTACTGTTTTTCCTACATTGTAACGAACTCGATAAGAAGAGGGTCGCTTCACGCCGCGCAATCCCGAACTCCAAGCGTTTCTCATCAGCATTGCCCATCTTTCGAGTCGAAATTCAAATCCAGTTTCTTATCGCATGCTGAAATCAACCCGAACTGGATGTGACTGGAAAACAGCGCGCTGCGTCGGTCGCGCTTTCCCGAGCGACTCTGGCACAACAGACGATATGAGTTGAACATTGGGGCCTCTCCCCTTGCAGCTCTCTCGTGGGTCGGGCGACAATGGTCGTACCATCAACCGCGGCCGCGCGCTGCGGGCCCTCGGCCTCGGCTGCGTCGTCGGGGCGGTCCCGAAGATGCACCGGCCCGCGGCCGACCGCGGCCGCAAGAACGACCGCCGCGACGCCGAGTGGCTGGCACGCATGCTGGCGCGCCGCAACGTCGTCGAGGTGTGGGTCCCCGACGAGCGCCCTCGAGGACGCGCGCGACGACCTGCAACACGCCAAGCAGCGGATGTCGAAGTTCCTGCTGCGCCACGGCCTCGTCTTCGACGAGACGACGCCGGCCGGCAGGCGCAGGGGCGCCTGGACGGGGGCCTACTGGGACTGGACGGAGTCCCTCTCCTTCGACGAGCCCGACGACGCCGCGGCCTACGAGCACTACATGGACGGAAATGACCTGGTAGAGAACCCTCGCACCGTCTACGTCGCAGGGGACGTAGACGAACTCGTCGAGCACGAGCAGCCTCGCGGGCGACACGTCGTTCAACAGTTTCGACAGCGTTCCCTTGCGCTTCGCGTTGCCGAGCTCGAGAACCAGCTGCGCGGTCTGCCAGAACCTGACCGACATGTCCGCGGCGACCGCGCGCATCGTGAGGGCGACTGCCATGCGCGTCTTGCCGCGCCTGGACTTACCGAAGAAGACGAGGTCTTCGCGCGATTGTTTGTGTCAACGGCCAACTGAATGTGAACCCTTCTTGCATTGTTGCAACCTGGCTGGCAGCCGGTCTTTAATGACGACGACCATTGTCGCCCGACCCACAAAAGAGCCGCAAGGGGAGGAGCTCCCAATGTTCAACTCATATCGTCTATGGCGCACTACCATTCACCGAAAGTCGGCAACTTTTTCATTCTCTCTATACATGTTTAAACAACATGTTCTACAATAGGGACAATAGAAATGGAAACTCGGGACGAGCCGTCTATCCATCTACGGCGCAGCCCCTTATTCAAAAGGACGGTGAGTGCATCCATGGAGCGTGCAAGCGGTGTTCTGATGCCCGTTTCGTCATTGCCCGGACCTTACGGTATCGGCGGCTTTGGCTGGAACGCCTATGACTTTGTCGATTTCCTCGCCTCGTGCAAACAACATTACTGGCAGATTCTCCCCCTTACGACAACGAGCTATGGCGACTCGCCCTATCAGTCGTTCTCGGCCCGTGCGGGCAACCCCAATTTCATCGACTTTGCCGAGCTTATCGAGGCCGGCTATCTGGAGCAGTGCGATATCGACGGCGTGTACCTGGGCTCCGACCCCAGCAATGTCGACTATGGTGCCATCTTTGGTGGCCGTCGTCAGATTCTCGACCGCGCCGCCGAGCGCTTTGCCGCCGACAAGCCGGCCGACTTCGACGACTTTGTCCAAGCAAACGAAGACTGGCTCATCCCCTACTGCGAGTTCATGACCGTCAAGGAGGAGTGCGGTCTCAAGGCCTTTTGGGAGTGGCCCGCAGAGCTCCGTACCCGCGGTGAGGCTTCTGCCAAGGTCTGCGCCGCCCATCCCGCGCGCATGCTCTACCACCAGATGACGCAGTACTTCTTCAATCGTCAGTGGAGCCGCCTCAAGGCCTATGCCAACGAGCGCGATATCCTCATCATCGGCGACCTGCCCATCTATGTCTCGCGTGACTCCGTCGAGATGTGGGCGACGCCTGAGCTCTTTAAGATCGACACCGCCGGCAATCCCGTGAGCGTCGCTGGCACGCCGCCCGACCAGTTCTCGGCCACCGGCCAGTACTGGGGCAACCCCATCTACGACTGGGACGCCATGGAGTCCGACGGCTTCTCCTGGTGGGAGGGCCGCATTCGCGCCGCCCTCGACATGTACGACGTCATCCGCCTGGATCACTTCCGCGGCTTCGAGGCCTATTGGGAGGTGCCGTTCTCCTCGCCCGATTCGTCCTACGGTTCGTGGACGCAGGGTCCCGGCCTCAAGTTCTTCAAGACGCTCGAGGAAAAGCTCGGCACGCTGCCCATCATCGCCGAGGACCTGGGCTTCCTCACCCCCGGCGTCATCGACATGCGCGACAACTCGGGCTTCCCCGGCATGAAGATCCTGCAGTTTGCCTTTGAGGGCACCAACTCGTACTACCTGCCGCATAACTACATCGCCAACACCGTCGCCTATGTGGGCACCCACGATAACGAGACGGCGCGCGGTTGGTTTGAGGGAACGGCCACCCCGCGTCAGCGCGAGCAGGCGGCCCTGTACACCCATCAGCAGGCCGGCGAGCCCATGGCCGATGCACTCAACCGCACCATCGCCGCCAGCGTGAGCGATACCTGCATCTACACCATGCAGGACCTGCTCAATCTGGGCAACGAGGCGCGCATCAACACTCCCGCCACCCTGGGCGGCAACTGGACCTGGCGCATGCTCGACGGCGCCATCACCCGCGAGCTCGAGCACAAACTCACCGACTGGACCGAGACCTACTTCCGCATCCCGTCGGAAGCCGAAATCGAGCTTCCTCAATAGGAGCTACCGCGCCCGGCCCCTCCCCACCGTGCGGACGCGCTTGCTTTTCCCGCGCGAGGCCACCCCAATCCCCTCGCGCGGGCTTCTTATGAATTGCAGACATGAAACAACCCATCACAGGAGAAAACATGCCCCAAATTAACCTCATGGAACTCGCAGAGCAGTCTTTTGGCACCTCGCTCGAGCAGCTCGACGACCGTCGCATTTACAAGCTGCTGGTCAAACTCGTGCAGGAGCGCTCCGCTGCCTGCCCGCTCAACAACAGCAAGAAAAAGCTCTATTACATTTCCGCCGAATTTTTGATCGGCAAGCTGCTCATCAACAACATGATCGACCTCGGCATCTACGACGAGGTTAAGGACCAGCTCACCGCCGCAGGCCACGACCTCAACAAGATCGAGGAATTCGAGGTCGAGCCGTCGCTCGGCAACGGTGGCCTGGGTCGCCTGGCCGCGTGCTTCCTGGATTCCATCGCCACGCTGGGCTTGACCGGCGATGGCGTGGGCCTCAACTATCACTACGGTCTGTTCCGTCAGCGCTTTGTCGACAACCAGCAGAAGGCTGTCCCCGACGAGTGGCTCGGTGAGCAGGACATCCTAGTCGACGATGGCCGCTCCTACACCGTCGAGTTCGGCGATTTTGCCGTTACCTCTAAGCTCGTCAACATCGATGTGCCCGGTTACGGCCAGCCCACCAAGAACCGCCTGCGCCTGTTCGACCTGGCGAGCGTCGACGACGGCCTGGTCCCCGGCAGCTCCATCGACTTCGACAAGACCGAGATCGCCAAGAACCTCACCTTGTTCCTCTACCCCGACGATTCCGACGAGCAGGGCCGCCTACTTCGCATCTATCAGGAGTACTTCATGGTGAGCAACGCCGCCCAGCTCCTGATCGACGAGGCCGTCGAGCGCGGCAGCAACCTGCACGATCTGGCCGATTACGCCGTTGTCCAGATCAACGACACGCACCCCACCATGGTCATCCCCGAGCTCATTCGCTTGCTCACCACTGAGCATGGCATCGAGTTTGACGAGGCCGTGACCATCGTACGCTCCATGGTCGCTTACACTAACCACACGATTCTTGCCGAGGCGCTCGAGAAGTGGCCGCTCACCAGCCTGCGGAAGGTCTCCCCTGCCATCGCCGACATTATCGTCAAGCTCGATGAGATCGCGAAGGCCGAGTACGATGACCCGCGCGTCGCCATCATCGACGAGCACGACACCGTCCACATGGCCCACATGGACATCCACTTTGGCTTCTCCATCAACGGCGTAGCCGCCCTCCACACCAAGATCCTGGAGGACACCGAGCTTCATCCGTTCTACGAAATCTATCCCGAGAAGTTCTCCAACAAGACCAACGGCATCACCTTCCGCCGCTGGATCCATGGGGCCAACCCCGCGCTCGCCAGCCTGCTCGACGATGTGATCGGCACCGACTGGCGCAGCACCGGCGATCTGAGCAAACTCGCCAAGTTCGCCGACGACAAGGACGTTCTTGAGCGCCTGGCCGCCACCAAGGTCGAGGCCAAGGCCATCATGCGCCAGTTCATGGCGCTCGAGCAGGGCGTGACCATTCCCTCCAACGCCATCATCGACGTCCAGGTCAAGCGCATCCACGAGTACAAGCGCCAGCAGATGCTCGCGCTCTACATCATCTGGAAGTACCTCGATATCAAGAACGGCAACAGACCTAAACACCCCGTCACCATCATCTTTGGCGGCAAGGCGGCGCCTGCCTACACTATTGCGCAGGACATCATCCATCTGATCCTGACGCTGTCGCAGTGGATTGCAAACGACCCCGACGTGGCTCCCTACCTGCAGGTTGTCATGATCGAGAACTACAACGTCACCGCCGCCGAGCGCGTGATCCCCGCCGCTGACATCTCCGAGCAGATTAGCCTGGCCTCCAAGGAGGCGAGCGGCACCTCCAACATGAAGTTCATGCTCAACGGCGCCCTAACCCTGTGCACGCTCGACGGCGCCAACGTGGAGATTGCCGAGCTCGTGGGCGATGAGAACATCTATACCTTTGGTGCCTCGTCCAAACAGGTCGAGCAGCTCTATGCCGACGGCACCTATGACGCCGGTGTGCTCTACCGCAAGCCCGGCATTAAACTGCTGGTGGACTTCATCACCAACCCGGCCTTTATGGCGACCGGCAATGCCGAGCGCCTGCAGCGCCTGCACGACGACATTAAGGGCAAGGACTGGTTTATGGCCCTGCTCGACATTGAGGAGTACATCCAGACCAAGGAGCGCGTGCTGGCCGACTACGAGGACCAGGACGCCTGGATGCGCAAGGCGCTCATCAATATCGCCAACGCCGGCACTTTCTCGTCCGACCGCACCATCTCCCAGTACAACGACGAGATCTGGCACCTGAACTAATTTCGCCTCCCTTACCCATCCTCTTGAGATACGGAGTCGTGGCAACACGACTCCGTTTTTTGTGCCCGCACGTTACTCTGTGACCCGACTCGACCAAACAATCTCGATCTGTAACAACTACTCAACCAAAACGGTCCCAGCTGTTACAGATTGAGACATACCGGCCCCTCCCCTTGGGTTTATCTCAATCTGTAACATCTAGCAGCTGAAATTCACCTTTGGTGTTACAGATTTAGATGAAATGGTTAGCTCAGCGGAACCGTCTCGATCTGTAACATCTAACGTCCGAAATCGGCCCTACCTGTTACAGATCGAGACAAACGACCGGCCAGACAACCCCAACACAAAGAAAGGCTCCCCTCTCGCCCAGTGGACGGGAGGGGAGCCTTATATGTGACCGCGGCAAAAGGATGGCAATACCGCAGTCGCCCAAAGGGAGGGCCTGGATGCACCGGGCCTAGATAAGGTTCTTGCCAGATACCTTATCGAAGAGGTGGGTCGCGTTCTTCTCGAACTTGAACCAGATGGGGTCGCCCGCCTTGAGCGCACCCTTGACCTCAAGGTCGACAACGGGAATGATCAGGACGAACTGGCCATCGGGAGCGGTCACGTGGACATGCTCGGTCGAACCCATGAGCTCGGTCACCTCGACGGTACCCTGGAGCGCGCCCTCCTCGCCCTTGTCGGCAAGCAGGATCTGCTCGGGACGCACGCCGGCCGTAATCTCCTTCACGTCGCCACCGTCCCAGTTGAGGGCAAGCTGAGCGCAAGTCTCGGGGGCGAGCGCCACGTTCATATCCTTGGTCTTGACGGTAAAGCCGTTGCCCAAGCGCACCAGCTGGGCATCGAAGAAGTTCATCTGCGGCACGCCGATGAAGCCGGCGACGAAGATGTTCGCGGGATGGTTGAAGACCTCCTGTGGCGTGGCGATCTGCTGGACAACGCCGTCCTTCATGACCACGATGCGGTCGCCAAGGGTCATGGCCTCGGTCTGGTCGTGAGTAACGTAGATGAAGGTGCCCTTGATCTCGTGACGCAGCTTAATGAGCTCGGCACGCATCTGGTTACGCAGCTTGGCGTCCAGGTTGGACAGCGGCTCGTCCATCAGGAAGACCTTGGGATCACGCACGATGGCGCGGCCGATAGCGACACGCTGGCGCTGGCCGCCCGAAAGCGCCTTGGGCTTACGGTCGAGGTACTGGGTAATGCCCAGAATCTCGGCCGCAGAGCGAACCTTACGGTCGATTTCGTCTTTGGGGACCTTCTTGAGCTCAAGCGTAAACGCCATGTTCTCGTACACCGTCATATTGGGGTACAGAGCATAGCTCTGGAACACCATGGCAATGTCGCGGTCCTTGGGCGCCACGTCGTTGACGCGCTTGCCGTCGATGAGCACGTCGCCCGAGGTGATGTCCTCCAGGCCGGCGATCATGCGCATCGTCGTGGACTTACCGCAGCCAGACGGGCCAACGAGGACGATGAACTCCTGGTCGTGAACGGTGAGGTTGAAGTCCTCTACAGCGAGCACACCGTCCTCGGTAACCTTGAGGTTGTGCTTCTTCTCCTCGGTCTTCTTCTTTTTGCCAAAGAAGCCCTTCTTTTTTGACTCGTTGTTGGGATACACCTTCTGAACATGTTTGAGAACGATCTCGGCCATGTCTTTACCTTTCGATACGCGGCGCCGCGCTGAGGGGCGCCGCAGAAACTTGCAAAACAGTTACGGCATCAGCCCTTGACGGCACCTGCCACCACGCCGTCGATGATGTACTTCTGACAGAGGATGTACATGATAACGATGGGGATAACGACCATCATGATGCAGGCCATCATGGGGCCGAGCTCGACGTGGCCGTAGCCGCCGCGGAAGTACTGGATCAAGATAGGAATGGTCTTGTACTTGGTGGAGTCGAGCGTAAGGTAGGGCAGCAGATAGTCGTTCCAGACCCACATGGTCTCGAGGATGCCGACCGAAAGATAGGTGGGCTTCATGATGGGAAGGACGATCTTAAAGAACACCTGGACCGGGTTGCAGCCATCAATCATGGCCGCCTCCTCGATCTCGAGCGGGATGTTCTTTACAAAACCGGCGAACATAAAGACCGCCAGGCCCGCGCCAAAGCCGAGGTAGATAAAGCAGATGTTGAACGGCGTGTTGAAGCCGATGCGGTCCGCCAAATTGGACAGCGTGAACATGAGCATCTGGAAGGGCACGACCATCGAAAAGACGAACAGGTAATAGAAGAAGTTCGAGATCTTGTTGTTGACACGAACCACGTACCAAGCGCACATGGAGCAGCACACCAAGATCAGCACGACCGACGTGACCGTGATGATGAGCGAGTACATAAATGCCGAGGCAAAGCCCTGCTCGTTAAGGGCATGCATGTAGTTTGCGAGGCCGTTGAATGTCTCGGGCGTGAGCAGATCGAATGCCGTGGTGGTGCTGATTGCGGTCGCTTTCTTAAAAGAATTAAGCGCAATCATGAACACGGGGTAGATCCACGCGAGCGACAGGATCGTAAAGAAAATCGAGAGCGCGCGGTTGATAGCCTTATCGCGTTTCATTACTGCTGTACCTCCTTGGACCTCGTGGCCTTAAGCTGGATCATGGAGATGGCCACGACCAGGATGCAGAAGATAACCGCCTTGGCCTGACCAATGCCCTGCCATGCGATACCGGCACGCGAATAGAACGTGTTGTAGATGTTCAGGGCGAGCATCTCGGTGGAGTGCGCGGGGGCGCCGCCGGTAAGGGCGAGGTTCTGGTCGAACAGCTTAAAGCCGTTGGTGATGGACAGGAACAGGCAGATGGTAATCGTCGGCATCAGGTTAGGGATCTTAACCTTCCAAAACGTCTGCCATGCCGTGGCGCCGTCGACCTTGGCGGCCTCGATGTAGTCGGACGGAATGGACTGCAGACCGGCGATGTAGATGATCATCATGTAGCCGACCTGCTGCCACAGGGTCAGGATGATAAGGCCCCAGAAACCAGCAGCAGAGTTAAGCGCGATGAGCTGGGCACCCACGTTGGAGAGCAGGCAGTTGATCAGAATCTGCCAGATGTAGCCCAGCACGATGCCGCCGATCAGGTTAGGCATAAAGAAAATCGTACGGAAGATGTTGGTGCCTTTGAGCGCCTTGCGGGTGAGCGCCTGTGCAATGGCCAGGGCGATCACGTTGATGAGCACCGTCGACAGGAAGGCAAACGCCACGGTAAAGAAGAATGACGTGGAGAACTGCGAATCGGACAGCGCGCGCACGTAGTTCTCGATACCGACAAAGTGCGCGTTGTTAATGGTAATAAACTGGCAGAACGAGAGATAGAAGCCTTGGATAAAGGGAATCACGAACCCGATCATAAACGCCAGGCACGTGGGCAGCATAAAGAGCGGCCACCAGCGCTTGAGTGCTTTGCCCATAGAAGGGTCCTTTCAATATGCAGGGGGGGGCGGGCAAACCAACGTCTGCCCGCCCCCTGTCGCTAATCAGATAGCTTGGGCAGCAACTGCTTACTCGGAAGCAGCCTTCTCGGTCTTCCAGCCATCGACGAAGGCGTTCTTGACGCCGTCCCACTTGCTGTTGTCGGCAGCATAGGCAATCAGAGCCTGCTTGAGGTTCTTCTTCCACTCCTCAGAGGGGATGTAAACGAAGTCCCAAGCGACGGTCTTCTTGCCGTCCTTGACCATGGCAACGGCCTGCTGCGAGAAGACGTTGGTGGTCTCCTTGGCGCTCTTGAACGGAGCGGTCAGACCCATCTTGTCGGCGATGATGCTGGTCGGGGTGTCAGCGGTGACGCACCAATACATGAAGTCCTCGGTGGCCTTCTGGGCATCCTCGGAAGCCTGGGAACTGACGCACCAGTAGTTCTCGCCGCCGGAGCACAGGCCCTGGTTCTCCTCGCCGTCAACACCGATGTAGATGGGCATCATGCCAATCTGATCGTCGGTCATGCCGGCCTTGACGAGGTCAGAGTAGGCCCAAGAGCCGTTCTGGTAGAAGACGGCCTTGCCGGTTGCGAACTCGTTGGTGGCGTCGTCGCCGGTCTTGGAAGCAAGCTGCGAAGGATCGCAGGTGGAGTCGGTGATGTACAGGTCGAAGATCTGCTTGTAGTTGTCGAGGAACTCACCCTTGATCTCGTCGTCCTCCTGGTTGTGCTCCTTCTCAAACTCGTAGTAGAGCGGCATGTTGGCAAGGTGGGTGGTGTAGCGCCAGCTGGAGGAGTCGTCCATGCCGGCGGAAGTGAAGGCACCCTCGACACCAAGCTCGTCCTTGCGGGCCTGGATGTCGTCGGCACAAGCCTTCAGCTTGTCGAAGGAGTTGATGTCCTCGGCCTTGTAGCCAGCCTTCTCGAGCAGCTGCTTGTTGTAAATAATGCCGAAGCTCTCCTGAACCCAGTCGATGCACACATCCTTGCCGTCGGACTGCAGAGCCAGGGAGTCGTCAATGAGCTCACCGCGGAGCTTGGTATCGGACAGGTCGGCGCAGTAATCCTTCCAGTTCTTAAGACCGGTGGGGCCGTTGACCTGGAACAGGGTCGGAGCGGAGCTCTTGGACATCTCGGACTTGAGCTTCTCCTCGTAGGTGTTGGAGGCGGCGGTCACGATCTTGACCTCGACGCCCTTCTCCTTCTTGTACGCCTTGGCGATCTCCTTCCACTCCTTGTCGACCTCGGGCTTGAATTGGAGGAAGTAGACCTCGGCAGCGTCACCAGAAGCAGAGGAGCCGGAGCCGGCAGAACCGCCGCAACCCACGAGACCCAGACCAAGAACCGCAGCCGCGGAACCAGCAAAGCCCAGGAACTGCCTTCTGCTCATTTCGTTCTTCATTACAATCCACCCTTTCACACCGTGGCGGCACCCTTTGCCGCCGCCTTCGGAGATTGGCTCGGGGACTTTGCCCCTTTTGCTGATTTGTACAATACGCTATTTGGCTAGTTGTTTGAACAAGTATTACTAGAGCGGTAGAAAAACTTCGGTGAACGGTAATTTCAACTTGATACTTGACAAGTTTTGTATAAACAATTATTTGTTATCTAATGCAGAGAAAACGCCCGGTCAAGCCGATGTATCGTCGGTTTGACCGGGCGTTTTCGCTTTGATGGCATGAGTCTCGTCAGGCTGCGAGCTAGCCGGCTATCGCTTGGAGTTGACGCGGTAGTGGAAGATCTCGGGATGCGTGCGGGCATGCGTGACCTCGAACAAGATGCCGTCCGAGGTGTACGACTGGCTCTCCATGACGGCAACGCAGTTGTATTTGCCGAGGTCAAGATAACTGCAGTCCTCATCGTTGGCAAGCTCGACGCTCACCGTACGGCGACTCGCCATCACCTTGACGCCGCGTTTGTGCTCCAGATAGTCGTAAATTGACTTTGCGGCGATCTCGGGCGTCAGACCCTTGGCGATCGACTCCAAAAAGTAGCCGTGGTCCACCTGGCGAGCATTGCCGTTGAGGCTTCGGACACGCACTACACGAATCAGCTCCTCGCCCACCTTAAAGCCCAGGCGACGAGAAAGTTGCTCAGTGCAAATCAAATGTTCAAAAGACTTAACGTCCGTCGATGCAACGGCATTGTTGCGCTTTGCAAATTCGCCAAACGACTCGACTTCCTCGAGTGCGCCCAGCATGTCGGTTTCGCCCTTGAGCCAAATAACGCGCACGCCCTTGCCGTGTATAGGCTGCACAAACATCTGATCGGCCAGCATGCTCAAGGCGCGTCGAACGGTATTGCGCGTGCAGCCAAACTCCGCGGTCAGCTCGGCTTCGGTTGGCAGCATCTCCTGAAACGCATAGGTCCCGTTAATGATGCGCGAACGGATCTCGCGGTAGATTCCTTCGTAAATCGCTTTTGGCATGACTTCACCTCTAATGAATATGTATGGCTAGGCACGATAGCATTTCTTTGGGTTGTTTAAACCGTCTATCGGCAAAGCACCGATTATTTACCGTCGACGGTTCCCCCGACACCCAGATCGGATCGAATCAAAACCGTCAATGCGGCAAGCAGTCAGTCCTCTACAATGAGTTCATTGTTTAAACGTTCTTGCTCGCACAGCATGTTGCATCCGGAAGGCATATTATGCTGCAGAAAATCCAACGCTTTGGCGGGGCAATGTTCGCGCCCGCCATGTTGTTTTCCATATCGGGTCTTATGGTCGGCGTCTCCGCCCTCGCAACGTCTGCGGATATCGTCGGCGACCTCGCCGTATACGGAACCCCTTGGTACGTTTTTTGGACTATCATCCAGCGCGGCTCGTGGACGGTCTTTAAACGACTTCCGCTCCTTTTTGCCGTAGCGCTGCCCATCGGCCTTGCCCAAAAGCAACCAGCTCGTTGTTGCCTCGAGGCGCTCGTGGCCTATTTTGCCTATTGCTTCTTTTTGAGCGAGATCATCAAGCTGAGCGGAGACAACCTTGGACTTAAGTACCCGTCGTCTTTGACCTCCGCTAGCGGCATCACCATCATCGACGGCATCAAGACACTCGACACCGGCATTATCGGCCCGCTGGCGGTGTCGGCAACCGTCGTCGCCATCCATGACCGCTTCTACGATGCCAAGGTTCCCGATTGGCTCGGTACCTTCTCGGGTTCCTCGCTGGTCTACCTCATCAGCTTTTTTGCCGTGTTCGCCCTTGCCGCCATCTCGGCCGCCATCGTGCCCTTCGTATACGCAGCGACCGAAACGCTGCGCCACGCACTTGCGGGCGTCGGCCCCTTCGGCGTGGGTATCTTTGTGTTTTTGGAGCGAGCACTCGAGCCCATGGGGCTGCACCATCTGCTCTACATGCCGATCTACTACGACAACCTGGTCATTAACGACGGCATCTACGCCACGTGGAGCAGCTTGCTCCCCATCCTCTCCCATAGCACGCGCCCCCTTAATGAGCTTGCGCCGTGGGCCGGTTTTACCGCCACCGGCTGGGTCAAGCTCTTTGGCCTTCCCGCCATCGCAGCCGCATTCTACTCCACCGCAAAACCCGAGCGCCGCGCCGGCCTCAGGGTCATCCTTGTTCCCGCCATCATCGCCTCGGTGGTTTGCGGCGTTACCGAGCCACTCGAGTTTCTCTTTATGTTCACCCACCCCGGGCTCTTTTTTCTCTACGCCGTCTTATCGTCTTGCCTTGCCACAACCATGAATCTCTTTGGCATCGTCGGCATCTTCTCGGGCGGCCTCATGGAGATGGCAGCCTTCAACTTTATTCCGCTCATGCGCATGCATGCCGGTGCCTATCTTTTGGCGCTCGGTATCGGCCTTGCCTTTAGCCTCATCTTTTTTGTGAGTTTTCGAGCACTCATCTTGATCTATGACCTTAAGACGCCGGGCCGCGAGGATCATGTCGCCAATCGCGCGGCAATCGATCATTTAACGGGAAGCGGCTTTGCCAAAGAGCAATCTCCCAATGACGAGGCCAATAGTCAATCCGATCAAGATCACGTCCTCGCTGAGCGGGTAATTCAGCTTTTAGGTGGCGTTGGCAATATTGCGGGCGCAACCAACTGCGCCACGCGCCTGCGCGTCGAGGTCGCAGACCCTTCCATCGTTGCAGATAACGCGTCGTTTGTCGCGGCGGGCGCCAAAGGCCTCATCATTACGGGCAAGACCGCCCAGGTGGTCATCGGCATCTCCGTTCCCCGCGTTAAAGAGCATTTTGACCAGATCATGGGCCTCGAGCCGGAATTTGCGCCCACCACCTCGGCCTCCTCTGCCGCCGGCCCAACCCACAAGCACGGCGATATCTGCTTCTTCGACATCGACGGTACGCTCGCCTGGCAAGATCCCAGACTTGCCCAGGAGCTTCCCGAAGACGAGCGCGATCTGTCCCCCTATCCCAACGAGGCGGTTTCGCAGGCAATCCGCGAGTTTGTCGCCAACGGCAACATGGCCTTTATCTGCACAGGGCGCACCCTCAGCTGCATCCACCCCAAACTTCTTGAGCTGCCGTGGACCGGCATCGTCTGTCTTGCGGGCGGTTACGCCGAGATCAACGGACGCGCAATTCGCGATCTGTCGATGACGCCCGGCATGCTGCAGCGCCTTGCCCCCTATCTTGAGCAGTCGGGCGAGGTCATCCGCTTTGAGGGCCTCAACGGCGTCGTGCGCATGAGTGCCGATGCCCCCGATGCCCCCGGATACGCGCGCACCCTGGGCGACGCAGTCACGCAGCTGCAACATTACAGTGCCTACAAGATCTTGATGTCTACATCGCTCGCCAGCCGCATCGCTCAAGATAAGACACTTGAGCCGCTGCTGTGCTTTAACGAGCTCGAACTCGAGGTAACCGAAATCTCGCCCCGCGAATGCACGAAGCGCGGGGGCATCCAGTCTGTACTCGACGCCCTCGATCCCCACCATGGAACCGTATACGGCATCGGCGACGCCAGCAATGACGTCTCGCTGATGAACGCCGTCGATGTCGGTATCGCCATGGGCAATGCGCCAGACTATCTCAAAAAGCGCGCCGACTACATCACCGACTCGGTCGACAAAGATGGCGTCGTCAAGGCGCTCGAGCACTTTAGGCTTATATAAGCAGCCGGCACGCGCACGCGTCCCGTTTCTCCAAATCGCCAAAACAGACGCGCCGGCAACTCCAATGTGGCAATATGGTATCTGCACACCGCAACGATGTAACCTAAGAAAGAATGCGAGAACCCGTGTCCAGTCCGTTTACCAGCTTTTTAGCCCAGCACTTTGACCAGATTAACGACTATCTGGCCACGTTCTTTGACGGACAGGCGACCTCTGCCGATATCGAGCGCTACCTGTACGCGCCGCTCTCGGCTTTTACGGCCAACGCCGGCAAGCGCCACCGCCCGCTTATCTGCATGCTCGCCGCAACCGCAGTGGGCGGTAGCTTTGAGAGCGCTCGCAGCGCCGCGGCAGCTATCGAGCATTTCCAGTCGGGCGCACTGATCCACGACGACATCGCCGACAACGGACAGCTTCGTCGAGGCAAGCCCTGTATGCACCTTACCGAGGGCACGGGCCTTGCCATCAATTGTGGCGACCTGGCGCTCACCATGGTCACCAAGACGGTTCTCGACGACCCTACGCTAGAGTCCGACGTGAAGCTGCGCGTGCTCCACGAGCTTACCGAGATGATCGTCCGCACCATCGAGGGTCAAGCACTCGACCTGGGTTGGGTCCGTGACGGACGCTTTGATATCTCGGTTGATGACTACCTGGACATGGCGACGCACAAGACCGCGTTTTACAGCGGAGCCACGCCGCTTGCCGCCGGAGCCATTATCGGCGGCGGCAGCGATGAGCAAATCGAGGCGCTGCGCGCCTTTGGCCTGCACACGGGCCTTGCCTTTCAGATTCAGGACGACCTGCTCAACCTTGTCGGCACTAAGGAAGCCGCCAACAAGGACTTCCGCACCGACATCACCGAGGGCAAGCGCACGCTTGTCGCCGTACACGCCCTCTCTGATGAGCGCCACCACGACGAGGTCGAGGCAATTCTTTCCTCGGGCACCGATGATCCCGCGCAGCTCGCACGCGCCGTGGAGATCTTCCACGAAACCGGCTCCATCGATTACGCCCACACTTACGCGCTCGACCTGACCGCTAAGGCCAAAGCGGCCATCGAGAACGTTGAGCTTGATCCGCACGCACGCGAGCTGTTCCTCTCCATGGCAGATTTCTTTGTGGAGCGCCTTAACTAACGGGGGTTATAAAACCTGTCAGCAGCGTATTTAGGCACAACTTGCTACACTGTTGAGTGCATGTTTATGCATCCCTTTGCGTTGTCTATCCGACAGACGCTCAAATAGTACGAATGGTACGCCGAAAGGGGTTCGTTCATGGAACCTATTACAACGGGCATGCAAGGAGCAGCCGTCGAGGATGTGCAGTCTCGTCTCCTGCAGCTCGGCTACACGATTGATGCCGCCGAAGTCACCGACAAGTACTTTGGAGCCACCACTGAGCAGGCCGTCAGCACTTTCAGGCTCGACAGCGGCCTTGCCGCCGGTCATGCCGTCGATATCCCCTGCTGGAGCGCCCTGGTCGACGCCTCGTATAAACTGGGCGACCGCACCCTCTATCTGCGCATGCCCAATTTCCATGGCGCCGACGTGCAGGCCCTGCAGAAGGCGCTCAACGTTTTGGGCTTTGCCTGCGGCGAGGACGATGGCTACTTTGGCCCGCATACCGAGGCCGCCCTGCAGCAGTTCCAGGAAAACGTCGGTCTGTTTGCCGATGGCATGGCGTTCCAGGATACCTACGCCTATATCAACCGCCTGCACCACGTGTGGGAGGGCAAGCCCTCGGTCACCGAAGCCGAGTCCCGCATCGGTTTTGCTCGCGCCGCCAACGTGCTCGTGCGCTTCCAGATTGCCGTTATCGGCGAGGACCCCATCGCACGCAGTGTTGCGTCGCGCATGTGGAATATCGCCACGGCAACGACCGACAACAGCGGCATGATGCTCTGCGACTCCGAGGTCCCAACCGACGTTGACCTGGTGCTCGAGATCGCAAGCGACGAGCTGCCCGCCGACGCCGCACCGCGCGCCACGATTGCCCTCGCCGAGTGCCACAACCTGGCCCAGCGCATCCGCACCGCCAATGTTGCCGCACAGCAAAAGCCCGCGCGCATCCGCATTGAGCTCACGGGCATGACGCGCTACAACGGAACCTTCACCGCAAGCGACGCGCAAACACTCGCCGTACGCCTACTCGATGGCGTTTGCGATGCCCTTGCAGATTAGGTAAACTAGACGAGTTGCTTTTGGCAACACCACACATTGGGACGTAGTTCAACGGTAGAACTCCGGTTTTTGGTGCCGGCTGTTGGGGGTTCGAATCCCTCCGTCCCAGCCAAGGTAACTGAGCGCCCTGGGCTTTCATCAGCCCGGGGCGCTTTCTTGTGGACAAGCGGAGGGATTCGAACCCGCAAGGGTGCGGAGCTGAGGAAACGCGAAACGTTTTCCAGCGCAGCACGCAAGAAGCGAAGCGACGCAGCGGAACGCGGCCGCCGACCAGGCGGACGCGGAATCCCTCCGTCCCATATCGGCCGAGAGCGCCTCGCGTTAAGAAAATCGAGCCAACGCCGCCAAGCGAAGGGATTCGAACCCGCAAGGGTGCGGAGCTAAGGAAACGCGAAGGCGCCCCAGGCCCATAACGACCAAGAGCGCCTTACATCTAGAAATTATCAGCCCAGTTCCGAAAAGCGAGCCACATGCGACAACCAAGTAGTCACAGGCCCCGGGAGAGCGGGGACACCGGCTTAGGTTTATCGCGAGTTCCGCACGAACAGGAGGCCACTTAATGTGGCCTCCGTCGTGAGCAGGACTGTAGAGCAGGAAACCTAAGCCGGTGTCCCCGCTCTCCCGGGGCCGAACGCCCTAGTTGTTCAGCATGCGGTCGAAGCTTCCCGAGTCGCCATCCCGATAGTCGGCGGTCATCAGAATCTCCTGCGGAATTCGTCCGCCCTCGCGCAGCACGTTGCGGAACTGCACGCGCGTAACCATGGGCAGATCCTTAATCGTCGCCGCCAGGTTCTGCGGCACGCCCTGGTTGGCAGCCGCGGGCTCGCACGCGCCGCCGGCCTTCACGCGACGCTTATGCTCGGCAAGCATGGCGCGATACATGCCGGCATGCAGGCGAATCTCAACGACGTTGGCATTGCGGGCCTGCTCGACGATACGCGCGCCCTCTCGATCGATGTCGCCCACGTAGTAGACATAGCTAAAGCGATAGCCGATCTCGGCCAGATAATCATCCAGTGCGTGCGAGACGCTCGCCTTGCAGCCGCCGCCAAAGATTACGCCGCCCACCTTGGTACCAAAGAGCTTGGCATGTTTACGTCCGCGCAGAAGCTTGACGATTTCGTCGTAGGTATCCAGGTTCTCGACCATAATGAACGGCTTGTCGGCGCCCAGCGTAAAGAAGCCCGTAAAGTGCACCGGACGGTTGGGGGCGACCTTGATCGCCTGCATGCTGATGCCCTTTTCGGTCATACGCCTGATCAGGCGCTCGCCATGCTTGCCGTCAAAAGCTTTTTCGTCATTGAAGATCTGGTAGGCGCGCTGGCGGCGCGAGGCAACCGGCGTATCGGCACCGCGGTTTTGCTCGACCCAAGCCTGAATGATCGCGATTTCCTCGGCAATCTTGCGATTGGACATCTCGTTGTGCTGAGCGCGCTGCGGCGTCTTTTTACCGTCCTTGCCTTCAACCCTTACAATCTGGGTCTGCTGCTCCTTAATTTTGGAGAGCGCCGTGGGCGTGGGGACAACCTTGAGCAGCTGCCTGCCCAGAACGCGGGCCAGGGCAAACGCCGAAACCTCG
The DNA here is from genome assembly GCA_048387515.1 of Collinsella sp. GTDB lineage: Bacteria > Actinomycetota > Coriobacteriia > Coriobacteriales > Coriobacteriaceae > Collinsella. The sequence continues at coordinate 15,422 of DBFMRS010000093.1, read as the reverse complement.
CCATGGGTAGTCGACTCAGTCTGCTGGGCAGCCGTATCTGCTGCGGCAAACTCGGGCTTCTTCTGAGACTTGCGCCTAGAATCTCCCTGGGCATTGCACTCACGTTTCGAAGTAGACGTCTGCTTCTGCGAACGCTCGGGCTTGCCCTCCTTCGCCGGCTGACGCTTGGGCTGCCCCGTCGGAGCATCTACCTTCGCATCTTCGTCGCGCGGCGCTACATTCTCGGCGGCATCCTGAGCGTTAGAGCCGCGACCGCCACGATGACGGCGGCGGCGAGGCTTGCTCGAAGTACCCTCCCCCGTCTGTTCAACCGCAGGTTGCTGGCCCTGAGTCTCCGTATCGGACGCAGTCTGCTCATCAACAGGCTTCTGTTCACGGACTCCCGACTCGGCTGGCTTCACGGCCTTCTCGGCCCGCGCCTCCGGAACCTGATTGACCTTCTCCTGACGCTTTACAGGGTACGCGCGACCTGCGAAGCCGCGACCGGGACGACACGAGTCTGAGGCCTTCTTGGCCGGCTTCTCGGAATCGTCCGCAACCTCGGCAGCCTCTTCGGCATCGCGCACAACGTCCTGCTGCGCAGCCTTAAAGTGAGCACCGCGGCGACGCTTGGGCTCTTGGGCCTCCACGGGCTTTTGCTCCTTCGCGGGCTTCTGCGACTCGGCAGCAACCTCAGTCTCAACAGCCTCGGTATCAAGCCCATCCTTTTGAGCAACGGCGCGACGGAAGCGCTCCTGCTGAGCGCGGCGTTGCGCATCGCGCTTGCCGCCCCCGCCAAAGCCGCCGCGACCCGCCTTGGCGGTAAAAGCGCGAACGACGTTTTCATCGAGCAGCTCATCGGTATCGATATGCTCGCGCGGGGCAACTTCTTCCGCAGCAGGCACCTCAACGGAATCCTCGACAAGCTGCTCCTGGGCATCATGAATCTCGGCATTGATGGTATAGAACGCCGGGCGACCATTAATGCCGCTGCCCTCGATCTTGGTCACAATCTTTGCCGCGATAAGCTCGTCGCGCATCGCCTTGGTATCGCACTCCTTATCCACGGAGCGGAAGATTTGCGCCAGCGCGCTCGACTTGATCTTGAGCGTCTTGCGGCAGAGCAGGTCGTAGGCAACCAGCTTTGCCCGCTCGGCAGAAAGCGACGTTTGTCCGCTCAGACGCTCAGCCAGAGCATCGACATTTTGTTGGTTATCGGAATATACCGTCTTGGCCACGGGGCCCCTTTCATATGCACACATATACGTCTATATGGTACAACGCGTGAGCCTATACACGCAAAACATCTGCGAGGACGCCCTTGCATCACCCGTTCTCGCAAGAAAAAAGACCGAGTCCGCATCGTTGCGGACCCGGTCTTTCCGAGTCATAGAGATGGAGGATTCAATCCGTCCGATCGGCTAAGCCTTGGTGGCCTCGGCGTCGGCAGGAGCCTCGGCGGCAGCGGCGCGACCATACTCAGCCTTGCCCATCTCGGACCACTCGGGCTCCTCGTCGGGCATGGAACCGGCCTCCTTGCCGAAGAACTCCTTGAGGCAGTTGACGGCAACGATGAGGCCCAGGACCATCAGCAGGACGGCAAAGACGAGCTGCAGGCCCTTGGTAGCGGCGACGGAGACGGCAGCCGTGGTGGCGGTAGCCGGGATAGTACCGAAGAAACCAAACTGCTGGACAGCGATCATGCAGCCCATGGCGCTCTGGACCAGCGAGGTGAAGGTGCAGCAGAGCAGGAAGACGACGGGCACGTAGAGCATCCAACCCTTGCGGCCGGTGCACTTGCAGAACACGGCGAGGGTGATCATGGTCATACCGCCGAGCAGCTGGTTGGAAGCACCAAAGAGCGGCCAGATGTTGGTATAACCGCCAAAGGCGAGGGCGAGACCGGGAAGCAGGGTGACGACCGTGGCGAACCAGGGGTTGCCGAGGACCTTCATGTAGCCGGCCTTGGAGTCGACGGCCAGAGCGTCGTTGGTCTGGGCAAAGAACTCAGAGAACGAGGTGCGGGCGATGCGGGCGACGGCGTCGAGCGAGGTCAGGGCCAGTGCGGAGACGTTCATGGTCATGAAGACGGTAGCAAGCGTGCCGTCAACACCGAAGGCCTGCATACCGCGGGAGATGCCAGCGGCAAAGATCTGGAACGGGGTGGAAGCGACACCGGCGTTGAGGGCGCCGGTACCGGCGGTGTTCATATCGGAGAACATGATGCCGGCGACGATGATGGCAAGGATGCCGACGAAGGACTCGACGATCATGGCGCCATAACCGACCTTGACGGCGTCCTGCTCCTTCTCAACCTGCTTGGAGGAGGTACCAGAAGAAACGAGGCTGTGGAAACCGGAGAGAGCACCGCAAGCGACGGAGACGAACAGGACCGGGAACATCATGCCGGAGGCAGTGGAGAAGCCGGTGAAGACCGGAGCGGTCATCGTAGCCTGACCGTTGACGCCCAGGACGACAATGCCGAGGACAGCGCAGACGATCATGACGATCATCATGATGGAAGTGAGGTAGTCACGCGGAGTCTTGAGCATCTGGATGGGCATAGCGCCAGCGAAGACCAGGTAGACCATGACGACGGCGAACCACTGGAACTTATCCAGGTAGACCGGGAACTGCATACCGACGGCAAACATGAGAACCATAAGGACCACGCCGGTGACGAACTCGGCAGCGCCGGTGAGGTTGAACTTCTTCTGGGCCCAACCAAAGGCGATAGCGACGAAGGTGAACAGGATGGAGATGGTACCAGCGCAGCCGGCGGCATAGGACTTGGTGAAGTCGAGGGCACCGGTAGCAGCACCAGAAGCGTCAACGGCCGGGGTGAACATGAACGTCTTGCAGACCATGTCGGTGAAGGCGGCGATGACGATGATGCAGAACAGCCAGCAGAACAGCAGGAACAGGCGACGGCCGGTCTTGCCGATGTACTTCTCGATGAGCTGAGCCAGGGACTTGCCGTTGTTCTTCATCGAGGCGTACAGGGCGCCAAAGTCGTGGACGGCGCCAAAGAAGATGCCGCCGACGAGGACCCAGAGCACGACGGGAAGCCAGCCGAAGGCCATGGCGACGATCGTACCCGTAACAGGGCCAGCACCGCAGATCGAGCTGAACTGGTGCGAGAACGCGGTGAAGGCGGAGACGGGCGAGAAGCTGTTGCCGTCCTTCATGCGCTTGGCCGGCGTGAGGGCCTCTTTGTCAACGCCCCACTTGTTGGCCAGCCATCGGCCATAGCCCAGATAGCCGCAGGCGAGCACCGCCGCGGCCACAACCATGAGCAAAACTCCGTTCATTACATTTCCTCCTCTAAAAAGAACTTCCCAGACATAAAAAATGAGGGCCGTCGGTTGCGCTCGACGGCCCTCATCTTCATCAGCCGCCCGTTATCGTACGGGCTAGCTGTATGTGCTAACCCGCATCAGATAATTACTACGCTGATAATGTTTAGCTGATGCGTGAACATGTCTAAGAAATCCTCTTCAATCATGATGCGAACGATCCGTGCGTGTTCACATCCCCCAGTGGTTGAAAAGGAGTATGAAACTTTAGTTACCTAAAGTCAACGCAAATTTGTAATGAATTTTCAACTTTTTTGGATTTCTCGGTATAAAACGCCACTGACCTCGGACTTTACCCCACGACAGTTTTTGCATGAGAGATGCCCCTGAGAGCCGCGGGAGCCGGGCGGCGCATATGAACTTTCCTGCTCTACAGTCCTGCGCAAGACGGAAAGCACATTAAGTGCTTTCCTTTGCGTGCGGAACTCGCGATAAAGTTCATATGCGCCGCCCGGCTCCCGCGGCTCTCAGGGGCTCCCATCCCAAATGTGCGGAGCAAAGCTCCGCACACCATCTTTTTCTTTCAGCTAAAGCACGCCGGAAATTCGACGCAGCTGGCTAACCTTGCCGGACGTTGTCGACGCCAAACCAGCCCAGAAGCTATATCGATACAGAAAGGTCCCCGGACGGAGGGGCCGGATATAAGGTTTATCGCGAGTTCCGCACGCAAAGAAGGCCACTTAATGTGGCCTTCGTCTTGCGCAGGACTGTAGAGCAGGAAACCTTATATCCGGCCCCTCCGGTCGGGGACCGCACCCGTACGACTACAGCGTCATGTTTGGATCGGCGTCGACGTCGAACGACGAGATTTCACCTCGGTCGAATTTACGGCGAGCGACCTCCGCGATCATGGCGGCGTTATCGGTGCAGGCAGACAAGGGCGGCACCGTCACGCGGATGCCCTGGCGCCCGAGCTTCTTGATCATCATCTCGCGCAGATGCGGATTAGCCGAGACGCCGCCGCCGATGCAGTATTCCTTGCATCCGGTGGCATGCAGCGCGTTCTTGGCCTTCTTGTACTGCACGTCAAAGACCGCGGCCTCAAACGAAGCCGCCAGGTCGGGCAGATGAATCGTACGCCCCGCTTTGGTCTCCTGCTCAATGTAGAGCGTCACGGCCGTCTTAAGGCCCGAAAGCGAGAACCGATAGTCTCCCCTACTATTGAGCGCACGGGGGAAGTCAATCGCCTTTGGATTGCCCGTCTCGGCCAGTTTGGAAATGATGGGGCCGCCGGGATAGCCCAGGCCCAGCGCCTTAGCCACCTTGTCGAAGGCCTCACCCACGGCGTCGTCGAGCGTCTCGCCGAGCACCTCGTAGTCGCCCCACGCCTTGACGTGAACAAGCATGGTATGACCGCCCGAGACGAGCGTGAAGATAAACGGCGGTTTGAGATCGGGCTGCGCCAGCAGGTTGGCGAACAGATGGCCCTCAAGGTGATTGACGCACACGAGCGGCTTGCCGGCGGCATAGGCAAAGCCCTTGGCGAAGGCGACGCCCACCACCAGAGCACCCACCAGGCCCGGACCCTGCGTCACGCCAACAGCGGCGAGTTCGCTCGGCGCGATGGCTCCGCCCTCAAGACCAAGCGATGCCGCGGCATCCTCGAGCGCCGCGTCCACGACGCTCGCGATCACCTCAACGTGCTTGCGCGAAGCGATCTCGGGCACCACGCCGCCAAAACGGGCATGAAAATCAATCTGCGTCGAAACCTGATTGGCCAGCATATTACCGTCCGCATCGATAATCGCCACAGCCGTCTCATCGCACGAACTCTCGATGGCAAGCACCAGGCGACGGCGCTCAATTTCGGCGCGCTCCTCAACGGTGCGCTCGGGTGCAGGTAGCGGCCATACACGCTGCTCGGCCGCCGTCGGCTCGGGCGAAGCGTTGTCGACCGGGAGCACCAAGGGCAGCGGCGCCGTCATGACGATGGCATCTTTGCCAACACCGTAGTAACCGCGGCGGCGGCCCGCCTCGGTAAAGCCCAGGGAAGCATAGAGCGCAATAGCGCCCTCGTTGCCGTCCTCAACCTCGAGCGAGGCGGTCGTACAGCCGAGCATCTGGGCATCGTAGCTCACGTGCGACAGCAGCTTGCGGGCAATACCCTCGCGGCGACGCTTCGGGTCGACGGCAACATCCAGAATCTGCACGTCACCGTCTACGACCATGCCACCGGCAAGCCCCAGCAGCTGACCGTCGTCGTGCGCCACCCACCAGCTGCGCGGCGCCGCAACATCCTCGCCTAGCTCAGACAGGAACATGCCTGGCGTCCATGCCTCGTGCCCAGCGCCTTCAAAGCAGGCGGCCTCCAGCGCACTCGCACCCTCGGCATCCGCCGCACCCATGGGGCGGAATTGCAGATGGCGACCAGCGAGCTCATCGGCGACGCCCGTAATTTCGCTCTGCGCGCTCTCGGCAAGACCGAGGCGTTTGCGCTCGTTTTCCTCGGCGTCAGAAAGGCGCGTATAGATCGGTAGGACGCGGGCCGGGTCGCCGTCACCCGCGGCATGCGCAAGGAGGAGGCCCTCGCCCGAAGGCCACCACAAGCCGCGCTCTACGCAGCGAGCGGCCTCATCCTCGCCCAGCAGCTTGCCATAGCGCACGAGACCGTCGCCAGTCAGCTGAACCTGGTCCCAGTCCGCGGCTTGGCGCCACTCATCAAGCGCCACGGCAGCCTTGACCACGTGCTCGCGCTCAAACTGACGCTCGAGGCCCTCATCGCTCAGCACATACAAAGCCGGATACACCTCGCCGCGCATGGCATCGGCCAGAATGCCGAGCTTGCCACGCACGCCAGCCTTCCACGCGGTCCATGCGCAGGCATCGAGCGTCGACACGCCCAACAGCGGCACGTTGGCACCGCACGCCAAGCCCTTGGCGGTGGAAATGCCGATACGCACGCCGGTAAACGAACCCGGACCGCGGCCGACAACGTAACTGCCCACGTCGGCACGGTCCATGCCAGCCTGAGCAAGCACGCTATCGACGGTATTCACGAGCTCCACATTGGCATGGCGACGGCACATATGGTCGCCGCTCACCAGCTTCGCCTCGCCCGTCCGTCCATCAATCCAGCTTGCCGCGCAGGCAAGCATATCAGTCGAAGTATCGAGCGCCACCACCAGCGCGTAATCGTTATGCAAGCTCATCTTGTACAGCCTTATCAATCAAATCGGAAAGCTCCGCTGCGCGCTCGCCGTGCGCCTCGAGCGTTATCATTCGCACGTCGCTATCGTTCTCATCACGCTTAAGCGTTACCGAAAGATACTCGTCTGTCAGTTCGTCCTGGAACTGTTCGCCCCACTCCAACAGACAGGCACCCTCATAGCCCAGTACATCGAAAATGCCCGTATCCTCGAGCTCGTAAGCATGCTCCAGACGGTACAGGTCAAAGTGGAACAGCGGAATACGCCCCTGGTCATGAACGGCCATGAGTGCGAATGTGGGGCTCGTGACCATATGGCCGTCGCCCAGACCACGCGAAACGCCCTTGGTAAAGTGGGTTTTGCCCACCCCGAGGCCGCCGGTCAAGATCAGCACATCACCATCTTCCAGGCACGGCGCAACCAGCTCTCCAAAATGCTCCGTATCGACAGAGCAAGCCGTTTTATAAATACCTACCCCCAGGCGCTCCAGGGACATATATGCTCCTTATTATTCCGAGGCACCCTCTGGCGCGGGATGCCGCTCCAGATAGTCGCCCAGCATCTTAAAGTCTTCCTCCAGCAGCTCCTGCCACGCCGGATTACGTAGCGCCGCCGCCGGATGGAACGTGGGCATCACCACAAAATGCCCCATCTGATGGAACCTGCCGCGCAGCTTGGTGATGCCAATCTCGGTCTTAAGCACAAAGTGCGTCGCGGGGTTACCGAGCGTCACGATGATATCGGGCCAAATGCTTCGAATCTGCTCACGCAAAAACGGTGAACAGGCCAGCACTTCCTCGGGCCGAGGATTGCGATTTCCCGGTGGGCGACACTTAAGCACGTTGGCAATGTAGACGTCTTCGCGCTTGAGGCCAGCCAGCGACAGGATGCCGTTGAGATCCTCGCCCGCCGCCCCCACAAACGGTTCGCCTTGCAGATCCTCGTTACGCCCCGGCGCCTCGCCGATAAACATTACGCGGGCGTGGGGGTTTCCCACGCCAAACACGATGTTATGGCGCGACTGGTAGAGCTGGCAGAGGTGACAATCGCCCAGAACGGCCTCGATTTCCTCGAGTGCGACCTCACGTGGCACCTGATGGGTATGGCCGGGGATGTGCATGACGCCCATAGCGGCTCCTACACGTAGACCTTGTCGAGACGCATGCCAAAGCCGCAGGCGACCTCGTAGTTAATCGTTCCGCGCAGTCGGGCCATCTCGTCCATAGTGATCTCGGCATCGCCATCGCGGCCGACAATAATCATCTCGTCACCATACTCGGCCTCGGGAATCTCGTGTGCCGGGTTGGACTGAATGGCGACCATAAACTGGTCCATGCAGATATTGCCAACCTGATGCACGCGCTCGCCGCGATACAGCACATCCATACGATTGGAAAGCGTACGCGATAGGCCGTCGGCATAACCGATCGGCAGCGTGCAGATCTGAACGCGCGTGCGCGGTACGCGGTAGGTAAAACCGTAGCCCACGCCCTCACCCATCGCAGGGTGTGCCACGCGCGTCACGCGCGCATGGACGCTCATAACGGGATCAAGCTGCATCACGCGGCCACTCAGCTCGCACGGCTGCATGCCATACAAGCCAACGCCGGCGCGAATCATATCAAAATGCATCGAGGGGTCGAGCATCGAGGACGGCGTGTTGGCGCAGTGCACGATACCGCACTCAAAGCCCGCATCCTTAATGGCCTGAACGGCCTCGGTAAAGCGCTGACACTGCAGTTTGTAGTCCCAGCCCGAAGGTTCATCGGCCGTGGCGAAGTGCGTAAATACGCCGTCGCACTGAATACCGCGATGGAAATTAATACCGCGCACAAAGTCGAGCACCTGCGTGTAGTGTACGCCGATACGATTCATACCTGTCTCGATGGCGAGATGATACTTGCCCACCTTGCCCGCCGCGACGGCACATTCGCCATACGCAAGAGCAAAGTCAGACGTATAGACCGAGGGCATGATATCAAACTCGAGCAACGTCGGAATGGCCTCGATAGGCGGCTCGCTTAGGATGAGGATGGGCTTCGTAATCCCGCCCTGTCGGAGCTCAACGCCCTCGTTAACCGTCGCCACGGCAAACATGTCGGCACCGGCCGAATACATGATCTTGGCGCACTCAACAGCTCCATGACCATAAGCATCGGCCTTGACCACGCAGCACAGGCGCTGACGTGGATTCAGCAAGTTCTTATAGGCCCTCGTGTTGCGACGGAGCGCCCCACGGTCGATCTCGACCCAGGACCAGCGCGTCAAATCGGCTTTATTCATGATTAGTCATCCGACCCTTCGTCCATGATTCCCAGATCTTCGAGCGCATCCTTTGCCGCCAGCTCCATGGCAGGACCGATCAAGTCGATAAGATCGGTCGCGATAACGCTCTTCTCACCATACTCCGTCGCCGCGGCAAAACCGGCGTAGCTGTGAAGTGCGACGGCGTACGAATACAGCAACTCCCAACGATCCATCTCGTCGCGCATGGTGGCAAGCGTGCCGGCCAAAATACCCGCGAGAACATCACCCGAACCGGCAGTTGCCAGAGAAGCCGGACCCGAGAGCGGCAGCAGTACACGCTCAACGCCACAGATAGCCGTCGTCGGCCCCTTGGCAATGACCACCAGATTGTCGGAGCCTGCAGCCCAGACAACCTTCTGCGCGGCTGCAATCGCGGTACCAAGGTCGTTCACCTCGTCACCGGCAACCAGACGCGAAAGCTCACGATAGTGCGGCGTCATAACCAACGGCTGCTCGCGACGATACATCTCGGGGTTACTATCAATACCGTCAATGGCAATCTTAGCAAGGCAGTTGAGTGCATCGGCATCCAAAATAAGCGGTACATCAAGCTCGAGCAAGCCCGAAACCACCTGCATAGCGCCGGCAGACGTCGTCATACCGGGACCGCACAGTACGCAGCTGTACTTCTTTGCAATCTCGCACACCGTCATGCGCGCAGCGGCGCCAAAGGAGCCGCGGGAATCAGACGGAATAGCAAAGACGGGAATCGAAGGAAGTGCCATGCGAATAAGATTAGCGCAGGCGTCAGGAGCCGCGACTGCCACGTAACCAGCACCCGCGCGAGCTGCAGACTTGGCCGCCATAATGGCAGCACCAGGATATTGCGCAGATCCGGCGACAATAAGCACAGAGCCACGGGAATACTTATCGATATTCGTAGGAAGTGGAGCAAAGTAATCAACTAAGTCACCGGGCTCGACAATCTCGGCGGCGTGGTCGACATCATCGATGACCTCGTCAAGACGGTCGTAAAGATTGCCGCAGATCAAATCGCCAGCATACTCAGGACCATCAGCGCTATACAGACCAATCTTGGGCGCAATCATCGTCACCGTATGCTCGGCACGAATGCAGTCGTCATCAACAACGCCCGTCTCGGCATTCAGGCCCGAGGGAACATCAATGGATACGACACAATCGGCGCATTCATTGACCGTAGGAATCCAGATGGAGAACGGCGCACGCAGATTTCCGTGGAAACCGGTACCAAAAATGGCATCGACAACAACATCGGCCTTATCGATCAAAACCTCGAGTTCGTCACGCGAGGGGCCGACGCAAACGTGCACATCGCGGCCGGCAGTACGACGAGCAACATGACGTGCCAGAGCAGCAGGAATCTCATCCGGCTCAACCGGAGAAACGATATCCACGTCCACACCCTTATGGCTCAGGATATCGGCGGCAACCCAACCGTCGCCGCCATTATTACCAAAACCGACCAGAACGAGAACCCGATCGGGATTGAGCTTCAAGACCTCGTTGGCGGCAAACTCACCCGCTAGCTCCATAAGCTCGGCCTTCGAAGTCCCTTCGCGTTCGATGATATCCTCGAGACGAACGACTTCTTCGGTACTCAAAACCGGTTTCATCTATGCTCCTAGCGTATCTTGCGAAGCATCGCCCAGGTGCTCCGTCAATGCTGAATTCTGCAGCTGCTCAAGCTCATCTAAAACAGAGCGAGCCTCTTTAAATGTCTGCGCTACGCGTTTCTTGGTGCTCACCTTTTCCTCTTTTGGCTTAGGCCGAGCATCTCCGGTAATCGCGATGGCATTCGCAACGGCCAAATCTCCTGTAAGCGTAATGGAAAGAGCGACTTCAACAACACCCAGTTCTTGAGCGATCTCGAGAGCACGGCCCGAAAGCAGCGCCTTCGGTTTGCCGAGTTTATCACGCGTAACCGAAACATCCTTGCGACCCACGCCTTGACTAAAACCCGTGCCGAGAGCTTTAAGTACCGCCTCGCGCGAAGCAAAGCGGCTCGCATAGTGAGCAGCGGGACGCGATGATGCATCGCAATACGCACGCTCTTCTTCGGTAAACACACGCCGAGCAAACGACGGCGTCTTTTCAAGAATTGATTTCATGCGGGAAATCTCGACGATATCAACGCCGATACCAGCTTCAGCCATGTTCACCTCCATATCGCACAGACTAAGTTATTGTAGCCCGTTCGCAGAAGATGCGACAAACGAGGGTTATAAAACACAGCTACTATGTGAGACAAAAGCCCGTAAACGCAAAAAAGGGGGAGGCCGCGAGGCCTCCCCCTTCTCAGTTCAAGCGCACGGCTCGGTGCCGTCCACCGGTCAGCGGCGCCCTGGCCTCCCACGGGCTGACCCCGCAGTACTCTCGGCGCGATGGGGCTTAGCTTCCGGGTTCGGAACGGGACCGGGCGTGCCCCCCATGCTCTGGCCGCTGACCGGTGGGCGGCGCCCACCGTTACGGTGATCCGGTGTCTCTCTCACGTGCCCTGGGGGCCGCATGGCGCATAGGAAAGATTCGACTCGGGGGCATCCTCGTGCCCGGACCGCGCGTGAGCGCTCAGTCCCGCGGGCCGCGAGGTGCGGTTCCGGAAGAGCTCGGGCGATTAGTGCGGCTCGGCTGAGGCTGTCGCCAGCCTTGCACCTGCCGTCTATCGACCAGGTAGTCTACCTGGGCCCTTACCGGAAGGAGAACTAATCCCTGGAACGGCTTCCCGCTTAGATGCCTTCAGCGGTTATCCGCGCCGCACGCGGCTACCCGGCCGTGCCGTTGGTCGACAACCGGTTCACCGGAGGTGCGTCCACCCCGGTCCTCTCGTACTGGGGGCAGCCTCCATCGATTCTCCTGCGCCCACGGAGGATAGGGACCGAACTGTCTCACGACGTTCTGAACCCAGCTCGCGTACCGCTTTAAACGGCGAACAGCCGTACCCTTGGGACCTGCTCCAGCCCCAGGATGCGATGAGCCGACATCGAGGTGCCAAACCTTGCCGTCGATGTGGACTCTTGGGCAAGATCAGCCTGTTATCCCCGGAGTACCTTTTATCCGTTGAGCGACGGCCCACCCACTCGGGGCCGCCGGATCACTAGAGCCTGCTTTCGCACCTGCTCGGCTTGTGGGCCTCGCAGTCAAGCCCGCTTGTACTCTTGCATTCAAAAGGACGGTTGCCGACCGTCCCGAGCGGACCTTCGCGCGCCTCCGTTACCCTTTAGGAGGCGACCGCCCCAGTCAAACTGCCCGCCTGGCACGGTCCCCGAGCCGGTTGACGGCCTCGGGTTAGGACGCCGGTCGCGCGAGGGCAGTATTCCAAGGGCGGCTCCCCGGGGGCTGGCGCCTCCGGATCTGTGCCTCCTGCCTATCCTCTACACGCGGGACCAGCGGCCAATGCCAAGCTGCAGTGAAGGTTCACGGGGTCTTTCCGTCCTTCCGCGGGTAAGTCGCATCTTCACGACCAGTGCAATTTCACCGGGTCCATGGTCGAGACAGCGCCCAAGTCGTTGCGCCTTTCGTGCAGGTCGGAACTTACCCGACAAGGAATTTCGCTACCTTAGGACCGTTATAGTTACGGCCGCCGTTTACCGGGGCTTGGCTTCGGGGCTTCGCTCGAAAGCTAACTCCTCCGCGTGACCTTCCGGCACCGGGCAGGCGTCAGACCCTATACGTCGCCTTGCGGCTTCTGCAGAGTCCTGTGTTTTTGGTAAACAGTCGCTTGGGCCTCTCCACTGCGGCCCGCCTCCGCTCCCCGGGCAAGCCGGTTCACGTACGCGCGGGCACCCCTTCTCCCGAAGTTACGGGGCCATTGTGCCGAGTTCCTTGACCATGGTTGACCCGATCGCCTCGGTATGTTCTACCCACCCACCTGTGTCGGTTTGCGGTACGGGCGCGCACGCGCCTGCCTAGGGGTTTTTCTAGGGACCTCGGGCTCACTCGCTTCGCTCAGTCGCTTCGTCCGGAGCCTCGCCCTTCGTGCGGACCGGATTTCCCTGGTCCGCGGGCCGCGCTCCATCACGGGGACGTCCAGAACCCCGCCGAGCCACCCCCATCCGTCGCCCCGTCGGTCGTAGCGCCGCGTGCGCGGTGCAGGAATGTCTGCCTGCTGCGCGTCGGCTACGCCTCCCGGCCTCGCCTTAGCCCCCGACTGACCCTGGGAGGATTAGCCTTGCCCAGGAAACCTCGGGTTCACGGCGGACGAGTTACTCTCTCGTCTCTCGCTACTCATGCCAGCATTCTCACTCCCATGCGCTCCACCGTCGGTCGCCCTCCGGCTTCTCCGCCCATGGGAAGCTCCCCTACCGATTCTGTAAATCAAAATCCCGCCGCTTCGGTGTCCAGCTTAGCCCCGTGTATTGTCGGCGCATGTCCACTCGACCAGTGAGCTGTTACGCACTCTTTGAATGCATGGCTGCTTCTAAGCCAACATCCTGGTTGTCTGGGCGGACGCACATCCTTTGCCACTCGGCTGGAACTTGGGGACCTTAGCGGGCGGTCCGGGCTGTTTCCCTCTCGAGCACACAGCTTAGCCCACATGCTCTGACTGCCGCGCTCTGGGCCGCCGGCATTCGGAGTTCGGTTGGATTCGGTAGGCGGCGAAGCCCCCTCGTCCATCCGGTGCTCTACCTCCGGCGGTGAACGCGCGACGCTAGCCCTAAAGCTATTTCGGGGAGAACGAGATATCTCCGGGTTTGATTGGCCTTTCACCCCTATCCGCAGGTCATCGCCGCCGTTTTCAACCGACGTGCGTTCGGCCCTCCACGGGGTCTTACCCCCGCTTCAGCCTGCCCACGGATAGCTCACCCGGCTTCGCGTCCGCGGCGCGGGACTCAAGTCGCCCTGTTAAGGCTCGCTTTCGCTCCGGCTCCCTTTCGGTTAACCTCGCCCCGCGCCAGCGACTCGCTGGCTCATTCTACAAAAGGCACGCCGTCACAACTGAAAGTTGCTCCGACTGCTCGTGGGCGCACGGTTTCAGGTACTGTTTCACTCCCCTCCCGGGGTGCTTTTCACCTTTCCCTCACGGTACTGGTGCGCTATCGGTCACAGGGTAGTACTCAGGCTTGGATGGTGGTCCACCCAGGTTCGGACCGGGTTTCACGTGCCCGGCCCTACTCAGGGACCGCGTCGCGCCGTCCGGTCTGGGTTCGCGTACGGGGCTGTCACCCGCTGCGGCCGGCCCTCCCATGCCGTTCCGCTCCCCAGCCGGACCTGCGCCCGGGGGCGGCAGCCCCCGGATGCGCGGCCCTGCAACCCCGTCGGCGGAACCCCTGCCGGGTATGCCCGCTCGACGGTTTGGCCATCGGTCCCCTTTCGCTCGCCGCTACTCGGGGAGTCTCGAGATTGATTTCCTCTCCTCCGGGTACTTAGATGTTTCAGTTCCCCGGGTTGTCCTCCCCCCGCCTATGCGTTCAGCGGGGGGATATGCACACTGCTGTGCATGGGTTCGCCCATTCGGAGACCCCCGGGTCGAAGGATGTGTGCTCCTCGCCGGGGATTATCGCAGCTTGCCGCGTCCTTCATCGGCTCCCTGTGCCAAGGCATCCGCCGTGCGCCCGTGGTATCTTGCGGGACCGCTCTCGGGCCCGCGGGATATCCACGTGTCGCTAATTAAGTTAATTAATCGATATCATGAATAGCGCTCGTATGTCGCAATTCGGGTATCTCATACCGCGGCACAGTCTGTTTCACTGTGCTCGCGATCAGATGCTCCTCACTCATATATAAGTGAATTCTTCTTGTTTGGATCGGATGAATGATTGCTATCATTCTTGATTTAATCGCAGAAAAGAATCGAGTCTGGAAGAATTGGATCTTCCATCTCTCTCCTATCGCTATGCGGCTCTCAAGGTACGCGGGTGCGACCCCGGGGACCGGGTGCTGCGGGGACTTCATCGCGGGCGACATCCACCGGACGGGCTCCTGCCCTCTATTCGAGTTAAAGTGTTTTCTCTCTAGAAGATTTATCTCCCTAGAAAGGAGGTGATCCAGCCGCACCTTCCGGTACGGCTACCTTGTTACGACTTCACCCCCCTCACCCTCCACACCTTCGGCGCCTCCCCCCTCTCGGTTGGGCCGGCGACTTCGGGTGCAGACGACTCGGGTGGTGTGACGGGCGGTGTGTACAAGGCCCGGGAACGCATTCACCGCGGCATGCTGATCCGCGATTACTAGCAACTCCGACTTCATGGGGGCGGGTTGCAGCCCCCAATCCGAACTGGGGCCGGCTTTCCGGGATCCGCTCCCCCTCGCGGGGTGGCATCCCTCTGTACCGGCCATTGTAGCACGTGTGCAGCCCAGGGCATAAGGGGCATGATGACTTGACGTCGTCCCCGCCCTCCTCCGCCTTGACGGCGGCGGTCCCGCGTGGGTTCCCGGCATCACCCGATGGCAACACGCGGCGGGGGTTGCGCTCGTTGCGGGACTTAACCCAACATCTCACGACACGAGCTGACGACAGCCATGCACCACCTGTATGGGCTCCTCTCGGCCACGGGGTCTCCCCCGCTTCACCCATATGTCAAGCCCTGGTAAGGTTCTTCGCGTTGCTTCGAATTAAGCCACATGCTCCGCTGCTTGTGCGGGCCCCCGTCAATTCCTTTGAGTTTTAGCCTTGCGGCCGTACTCCCCAGGCGGGACGCTTAATGCGTTGGCTGCG
>DBFMRS010000092.1:0-20821 GCA_048387515.1 Collinsella sp. | reverse complement strand
GCCCTGCGATTGTTCGACCTCGTCCACCGTACCTGCAGCGATCACTTTACCGCCGCCCGCTCCGGCAACGGGGCCCATCTCGACCAGATAGTCGGCTTCCGCCAGTACGCGCGTGTCGTGGTCGACAACAACCACGGTGTTGCCGTCATCCACCAGATCGCGCATCACGCCCACCAAGCCGTCGACATTGGCAGGATGCAAGCCGATCGAAGGCTCGTCCAGCACATAAAGCACACCCGTCGATCGGTTGCGCACCACGCGAGCAAGCTGCACGCGCTGGCGCTCACCCGTGGAGAGCGTAGCACCGGCACGATCGAGTGAAAGGTAATCGAGACCCAGGTCGACCAGACGACGGGCCGCGCTCAAAAACGAATCGCATATATCCGTCGCCATGGGCCGCATCTCGGGCGGCAAGGATGCGGGCACCCTGCGCACCCACTCAATCGCCTCGCCCAGCGTCATGGCCGCGGCCTGCGCCAGATTGATACCGCGCACTTGGGGCTGGCGCGCAGCCTCGGAAAGACGCGTGCCACCACAGTCGCGGCATGGCCCCTCGCGCAAAAAGCGTGCAACGCGTTTGAGCCCCTTATCGTCCTTAACCTTAGCGAGTGCATTCTCGACGGTATAGACGGCGTTGTAATAGGTAAAGTCGAGCGGCGTGGCGCCCTCGCCGTTCTTGGGAACGTAAAGAATGTGCTTCTTAACCGCGGGGCCGTGAAACACGATGTCGCGTTCTTGAGGCGTGAGCTGGTTAAACGGCACGTCGGTACGCACGCCCATCTCGCCTGCCACCTGCTTCATCAGATCCCACATGAGCGTACCCCAGGGAAGCACCGCGCCTTCGTTGATGGTCTTTGACTCGTCGGGCACCAGGCTCGCCTCGTCCACCTCGCGCATGACACCGGTGCCTCCGCAGGTAGGGCACGCGCCGCCGCTGTTAAAGGCCAGGTCCTCGGCACTCGATGCGTAGAACTCGCGGCCGCATGCGGGACACGTAAGTGCCAGGCCAGCTGCAACGTTCAGGCTCGGCTCCACGCGCGCGCCGCAATGAGGGCACACGTGATGGGCGCAGCGGCTAAAGAGCAGGCGCAGGCTGTTGTTGAGCTCGGTCATGGTGCCAAAGGTGGAGCGCACGCCCGGCACGCTGGGGCGCTGATGCAACGCGAGCGCCGCGGGCACGTGCAGCACCTCGTCCACCTGTGCATGCTCGGCCTGCGTTAGACGACGACGGGTGTAGGTGCTGAGCGCCTCTAGATAGCGACGCGAGCCCTCGGCATAGAGAACACCCAACGCCAGCGAGCTCTTGCCCGAGCCCGACACGCCGGCAATACCCACGAGCTTTCCCAGCGGAATATCGATATCGATATCCTTGAGGTTATGGACGCGTGCGCCGCGCACCTCGATAGCCTGCGGGCTCATCTTCTGTTCCGTCACCTTTATCACCCTACTCATGCCATAAAACTCGATTGCGGATGTACGCGCCCAGCATGGGCACGGTAAACCGGACGAGGCCGTATCCGGCAGCCTCGATGACGCGCTCGCGAATCAGGCTTGCGCGATATTTGCTCGCCCAGCTCTGGGTACGATCACAACGCTCAATGATGTCCGCCATGCGCGTCGGTTTGTTCTCGTCAACCGCCATAGCCTCGATAAAAAGGCGCTGTGGACTGCGCAGCCCGTAATACAGGGGCGCGTCAACCGCTTCGTAGAACTCGGAGACGGCATCCACGTGCCCAGCCTCAACATCGTGCCCTTCAATGGCCTGCGAGCCACGTCGGACAGCAGAGCGCCACATGTAATAGCCCACCAGCTGAACCATATAGGGATGCCCCATGCTCTTGCGTGCCGCAAGGTCCGCCGTCTCCGCGTCAACGTAAAGACCAGCGTCTTTGACCGTCTGGATATATGAATCGCGCACCTTGGGCAAAGAAATCGCCCCCAACGTACGCTGCTGGGCACGTCGCAAAAACGTCACGCTCGGCTCTTCGAGCAGATCGTCAACCATGCTGGGCAAGCCGGCAAAGACCAGCGCAAGCCCTCGCTGATCGCTATCGGGCAAGCCCGTGGCATCCTGGTCTCCGAGCACCTGCTGATAGAGAACGGCAAGAGCCGCCAGTTCCTCGATAGACGCAGATTGCGCCTCGTCAATCGCAAACAGGATGCCCTTGCTTGGGCCAAGTTTCTTGAGACGTTCGTTGACCAGCCCTCGCAACGTCTCGCCTTTTGCCCGCGCCGCCTCAACCGACATCCGTCCAAACGACGGGCCGAACTCCATTGACGTCACAACGGGCTTATTCGAGCGAAGCGCGTCGGCCAAGCGGTCGCACAAGCCAAGCGAAGCGGAATCGGAGACAACCGCCCATCCGCGCTCGCTAGCCAAACGTTGCAGCTCCCGCAGGAGAACCGTTTTGCCGCAGCCGCGGTTTCCCGTAATGAGCATGAGCCTGCCCGGCGCTCCAGCGCCGTTGTCGAGCCCTTCCTCAAAATCTTCGATAACCGACTCTCGGCCGATGAGTACCGGGGGCCGCTTGCCAGCAGTGGGCTTAAAGGGATTTGGATTCATGTCGGACTCCTCGGATTGGCAAACGCTGCCTATAGTTATACCAACTTATACCGAGTTATACCAACAGCAGGTGACAAAGAGGCCACCCTTCTATCACCTATGGCCGAAAAACTCGGCGTCTGCTGCTCGCCAGGGGCGGAAGGTGGCGGGATCGACCTTTACGTGCGCCGCGGCGGGTACGTCGTACCATTTGACCGTGTAACCGGCGCCGTGAGAGCAAAAGACCGAGTCGGGCGTGTTGGGCAGATCGGCCTCGGGCTCATAGGCGGCCGTCTCGATTACGCGCTCGGCATCATGACAGGGCGCATAACCGGCGAACTCCAGGTACAGATGACCGCGACCGCTCGTGTAGGCAGCCACCTCCAATGCGTAATCCTGCACCTCGGATGCCGGCACGCGACCCACAAGCTTCGCCCGATCGCCCGCCATCGTCGGCGGCTCGTACTCGGCACCCATGCGCGTGGCATCTGAGAGCGCCCGGCCCACGCACTCCCCCGGCACCTCGAGCTCAAAGCGATACCACGGCTCCACCAGTACCGCCGCGCCGGCCTCACGCGCCTGCATGAACCCCTGGCGAATCGCGCGATACGTGGCCTGGCGAAAATCGCCGCCCTCGGTGTGTTTGGCATGCGCGCGGCCACCTGTGAGCGTAATGCGCACATCGGTGATGGGCGAGCCGGTCAGCACGCCCAGATGATTGCGCTCCATGATGTTGGTGAGCGCCAGACGCTGCCAGTTAAGATCGAGCTCGTCGGTCGAGGTCACGGTGCCAAACTGTACGCCCGAGCCCGCCGGCAACGGCTCCAGGCGCAGATGCACCTCGGCATAGTGGCGCAGTGGCTCAAAGTGGCCCACGCCCTCGACCGGCTGCGAAATCGTCTCCTTATAAAGGATGCCGCCGGGCTCAAACTCGACCGCAAGGCCAAAACGATCGGCCAGCACGCGCTGCACGACCTCGAGCTGCACCGCCCCCATGAGCTGCAGATGTATTTGTTCAAGATGCGTGTTCCAGCTTACGCCGAGCATGGGATCTTCATCCACCAGCTCAGTCAGTGCTTTGAACACCGCATGGACATCGTGTTCGCCCGGAAGCACCGTATAGGTGAGGACTGGCGCAATGACGGGCGCATCGCACGCGGATTCCGCGCCCAGGGCGTCCCCTGGGCGAACGTGCGCAAGACCCGTCACGGCACAAATACCGCCAGCAGCAACTTCTTGGGCAAGCCCATACTTCTCGCCGTTATAGATGCGGACCTGATCGACCTTCTGCTCCCACGCCTCGGTACCGGAACGTCCATTAATCACCTGTTTGGCATGCAGCGTGCCGCCGGTCACTTTAACCCAAGCCAAGCGCTCGCCGCGATCCCCGCGGCTGACACGATAGACGCGCGCGGCAAACTCCGGGAGCCACGCCTGTTCGCGCATCAGCGCGCATATGCCATCCAGCAGCTCGTCCACGCCTTGGTCCTTGAGCGCCGAGCCGGCAAAGCAGGGAAAGAGCTTGCGTTCGGCAACCATGCGCGACAGCGTCGCGACGGAAAGCTCACCCGTCTCGAGAAACTCCTCGAGCGCCGCCTCGTCCAACGCAGCAGCGTCCTCCTGAACGGCACCACCCGCCAACAGTTCGTTAGCATCCAGGCAGCCCTCGGAAAGACGTTGCCCAAGTTGTGCCAGCAAAACATCGCGGCCGGGATTCTCCAAATCGATCTTGTTGATAAAGATAAACGTCGGGATGTCATAACGTGCAAGCAGGCGCCACAAGGTTTCGGTGTGCCCCTGCACGCCGTCGTTGGCGCCCACAACCAAAATCGCATAGTCGAGCGCGCGCAGCGTGCGCTCCGCCTCGGCCGAAAAATCGACGTGGCCGGGCGCATCCACAAGCATGACGTGGGTATCGCCGTGGTCGAGCACGGCCTGCGACGAGAAGATTGTGATGCCGCGCTCGCGCTCGATCGCGTTCGTATCCAGATGCGAATCGCCATCGTCCACGCGGCCGCGCTTGCGAATGCGACCCGCGTTGAACAGCATGGCCTCGGCCAACGTGGTCTTGCCGGCATCGACATGCGCCAAGATTCCAACGACCGCTTGCTTCGACATGGCTCTCCTCTTATTACAAGCCCATCGCACGTGGCAACGGGCGTCCTCGTTCCACACTGGATGATACAATTTACGAGCCGGCGGGCGAAGCGGGCCCTATCCCCCGACCGAGCTCATCGCCCCGCGTTGCCGCGCAGCGATTTTCGTAGGTTCGCGCCTTGCGAAAGCCGGCTTTCAAAACAGCGCAGCGAACGAAAATGGCCCCACCCGGAGCCATTTTCGTTCGCGCGAATTGTTGATACGCGTCTCCGCTCTTATGCCTCGCGCAGCCAGTCAAACGCAACACGCGGCGTGCCGTCTGACACATACACGATGCCGGCGCGCTTAAACCCGGCCTTGATGCTCGCGCCCTGCATGGGCAGGTTGTCCTGATGTGTGTCGATGCGCAGGTGATCGGCACGCTCCTTGGCAAAGGCAAACATCGCAGCCGCGATACCGTGCACGGTGTCATCGGATGCCACACGGTGCAGCACGGCGTACGGAGTGTCGCTGCGCCATTGACCGTCCTCAATTACGTCATAGCACTCGTCCGGGCCTGGTAAAAAGGCAAACGTCGCCACCACGCGACCGTCGACTTCGCACACGTAACTGCCACCAGCGGCAATATCGGCAGCCAGTTGCTCGGCCGAAGGCGTGCCCTCGGGCCATTGCGTGGCGTTGCCATGCGCGCGCATAAAGGCGCGGGCCGCGTCATAGATAGCCATGACGGCGGGAATGTCGGTATCGAGGGTTTTTCTGATCATCACGCGGCGACCTCACGTTTATTGGTATCACTTTGATTGGGCAATGATACCAGCGTTTGGAGAGGGGCGCGAAGCAGATGGGGAGCAAAAAGCGAACCGCCTGGTCAAAGGCAAAAAGCGAGTTTTTGGGCGCTGCTACCGGCGGCGATATGAGCGACCTGTTTGCGCGCGAGGACGAGCGCCGCGATGCCCTGGACGCCGAGCGCGATGAGGCCTGGCGCTACAAGTCGTGCGAACGCAAAAACCGTTACGACACGCGCGCCGAGGCCGAGGCCGTTATGGCCGACTGCGAAAACCATGGACGGCGCGGTTTGGCCTGCTACAAATGCGAATACTGCGGCGGATGGCATCTGACGTCGCACCCATGGAAATAGGCGCCGCATCGGCACGGCACTGACGGAGCGCCAACCATCGCACGCAAGCTACGGGCGCGGCGGCACCAAAACATCGTAGCGAACGGCCTTGCCCGCAAGTTGATAGCTCGGCTTAACGTCGGCAAGCAGTGGCCCCTTTACCGGTCGCTTGATAACGACCTTGCGGGGGTGCACCGCAAGCGCAGCTTCGACCAGCGTCTCCTCATCGGCGCACGGCTGTTCCAGATGATGCAAGAGCTGGAACTTCTTTTTAACCGCCGCGCTCTTGGTGCGCCCGGGAAACATGGGGTCCAGATACACCACGTCGGGAGCGGTGAGCTCGCCCTGCCCGATCAGCTCAGCTGTATGGCAAAGGCCGGCAATGCTGTCCTCGCCCGCATGTAAGCGCATGCGCGACACGGCAACCGCAAGCGCCGGATCATCTGCCGCGCGATCCAAGGCATCCTTGAGGAGCGCCGCGATCACGCAATCCTGCTCATACAGATCGACGGTAAAGCCCGCGGCTGCCAGCAGCAGCGAATCCTCGCCAAAGCCTGCCGTGGCATCGATTGCCCACGGGCACTCAACGCCTTTTGCGCGCGCAGCCTTTACCAACAACTCTTGCTGCAGACGGCCTTGCTTGAGTCGTGGCAGCATGCGGGCAAAATCGGCTCGCAGCTCCATCGAGCCGTCGGTGAGCGTGAGGCCCTCGGGCTTCCCGGTCAGCTCAAGCCCCGCGGCCCGAGCAACAGAAAAGGGATCGACGACGCCCATGGACACTCCTTAATAAACAAACGAATACGCGGGGCGCCGTTTATGCCAGCACCCAACCGTCCGCTATTGTCCCACATGCGACATGGCCCACAGCATCCCAATGCAAAGCACCGCCATCAACCCCGTGCACACGGCAGCGATCGCAGAATCGCTCATGCGCCTTCCCAGCGACCGCGGCTCTCGTACTTGCTCTGCTCCGTACATCATGACTCCTCCTTGAGACCAGCTCCTTGTTACGGCCTCATCATCGCAGCGCTGCACATGAGCTGCCATCGATTTGGCTTACGTCCAGCTTTCCTTTTTGAAAGGTTGGGTTGGGCTGCGCGGGCTCAAAGCGCTTTCAGGCGCATGCATCGCTGCGTTGAACTACAATGTGCTTCACCATATGTGCAGTACATTGGGTGCGCCAAGTTGGCGTACTCGTATCGAAAGGACCAGCCATGAGCTTCACTCGCAAGACTCTCAAAATCCTTGCTCTCATCTACTTTGTTTTGGGCATCGCCAGCCTCGTCACCGCCGGCGTCGGTATCGCCACGGGCGGTCTCGATTCCACGTACGGTTCGTACGCCACGCTCGCAGCGGTCGTGCTTATCGCCAAGGGTCTCGTCGACCTTGCCGCAGGCGTCGCCGGTATCAAGGGCGCCAACAAGCCTTCGCAGGTGGACGGCGCGTTTAAGCTCGGTATTGTTGCCGCGGTCGCCACGCTTGCCCAAGCGGTGCTCACGCTTCCCGCGTTTGGCGGCGACGCCATCAACTTTGGCGCCTTTGTCATCGTGGTGTACGACCTGTTCTTTGTTCAGCAGGCACACGCCGTTAAGGCCGAGAACAAGGACCGCCTGTAAGCGCTCGCTTCTCATAACCTCTGCAGCCAAGCAACTAAAAAGGGCCGATCGCGCATCTCCGCGGTCGGCCCTTTACGTTTGCCCAGATAAAACCTGCCAAAATAAACCTGTCCCTTTTTGGTAGGTTGTTAGCTGTGGCGGTACTCGGCGATGATGAAGTCGATATCGGTTTGGAGCGTGTCCAGGTTTGCCAGGCGCTCTTTGTCGGCAGGGCGTGTGCGGTAGTAGTACGGCGTCATCTGGAACACCGCTTCGATGTCGGCCTGGGTCTGAAGCGTAATGTTCGCAGACACCCGCTGCATTCCGACTAACTCGAGCTCGGTGGTCTTCGGCAGCTTCTCATCGTTAAGGTACGGTGTGTCGTAGAGCACCTCCTTAAGCCCAAAGAGATGACGAGCGCCCGGCACGACGGTGTAGAGCGAGCCCTCGGGCGCCAGCACGCGGGCAAACTCGCGCTCGTTAAAGGGAGCAAAGAGTTCGGTCACCATGTCGAAGGCGCCATCGGCCACGGGGACATCCTTCATGTTAGCCACGAAGTAGGTCGCATCGCCGCGCTTGGCGGCCAGGCGCACCATTTCTTTGCCCAAATCGAACCCGTAAGCGTCCACGCCCGGCACCGCGCCCATGGCGCTGGTGTAGTAGCCCTCGCCACAGCAAATATCGAGCAGCGTCATGGGGCCATTCGTAGACGCGGCGCGCCCAGACGTCTGCTTGCGCACCAGCTCAACCATCGCATCGCGCAACGGCGCATAGTAACCGCGATTCAGAAAGTCGCGACGGCTGCGTGCCTGCAACTTGGGATCGCCCATGGAGTCGCCGCTCTTGGACGAGCGCAGCAGATATAGATAGCCCTCGCGCGCACGGTCAAACCGGTGTCCGCCCGCGCACACAGCACCGCGTTCGTCATCCACCAGAGGCTCATGGCAAACGGGACACAACAACATGGCAACTCCTTAGCGCGGACTACACAACGCCCACCATTGTCGCACGCCTTCCCCACCTAGTCATTGGAGACGTTCTTGAATGACTAGTCGTTTTAGAACGTCCCCAATGACTAGCCGATTAGGAGTATCATCGTCTGCGCAAATAAGCACAAAAAAGCATGTTAGAGATTGAGAGCGTATGGCTGACACCGCATCTAAGCACATTGACATGACCACCGGATCGCTGTGGCGCAATGTTCCCTTGTTCGCCTTCCCCGTGGCCGCCACGAGCATCTTGGAGCAACTGTCGAACCTCATCGCCACGGTCATCATCGGCAACTTCTCGGGCGACCAGGGAACCCTCGCCATGGCGGCGGTCGGCTCCAATGTTCCGCTTACCAGTCTTATGCTCAACCTGTTTATTGGCATGTCGCTTGGCTCCAACGTGGTCATCGCCAACGCTATCGGCCGCAACGATCAGAACATGGTCAAACGCGCCGTCCATACCTCGATTTTAATGGCGCTCGTGGGCTTTGTCGTCATCGCACTGGGCGAGATCTTTGCCGAGCCCATGCTCGCCGCGCTCAACGTTCCCGCCGAAACCATGCCGCTCGCTTCGCTCTACCTGCGCGTCTTTTTGCTCAGCATGCCCTCGATCTTGCTCTACAACTTTGAGGCCGCGATCTTCCGCTCCGTCGGCATCACCCGCATGCCGCTGCAGGCGCTTGCCGTGTCCACCGTCCTCAACATTGGCCTGGATCTCATCTTTGTCCCCATACTCCACTGGGGCGTCGCGGGCGTCGCCATCGCCACCGCTATCGCCTACACTGTCAGCGCCGCCACGCTCTTTATCCGCCTGCTCAAGACCGACTCCGTCGTCCGCGTCACCCCGCGCGACCTGGCTATCGACCCCGTCGCCCTCAAGCGCATCGTCAAGATCGGCCTGCCCGCCGGCATCCAGAGCGCCGTCTTTGCCGTCGCCAACATCATCATCCAGTCTGCTATCAACAGCCTGGGCACCGAGGTCATGGCGGCATCGAGCGCCGCTATGAGCTTGGAGTACGTATGCTACAACCTGCTCAACAGCTTTAGCCAGGCTTGCACCACCTTTGTGGGACAAAACCACGGTGCCCGCCAGATCGACCGCTGCACCAAAACGCTCAAGGTCTGCCTGGTCGAAGGCGGTATCGTTGCACTCACCACGATCATCGTTATTGTCGGCCTGGGACGCGAGATCTTGTCGCTGTTCAACAGCGATCCCAACATCGTCTCGATCGGCTATATCCGCGTGTGTTCGATCTTCCCGGCGTACGCCTTTAGCATGTTCTACGAAAACATGTCCGGCTACCTGCGCGGCTTTGGTATCTCGCTCACGCCCGCCCTCATCACCATGATCTGCGTCTGCGGCATCCGCTTCTATTGGGTGTTCTGCGTGTTCCCGCACTTCCGCACCTTTGCGAACATCATGATGGTCTACCCCATCAGCCTGGGCACCACGGCGTTCTTTATGGTCGTGGCGGTACTACTTTGCCACCCGGCACGCACCTATCGCGCCACCCAAGCCAAAGCGACAGCCCGCTAAACACCGCACTCAAAGCCACGCCAGTCATTAATTGACAATATGCGAGCTCATATAGTCGATAAAGCGCCTCGTGGCGATGGGCATGGTATCCCAGCTGCGCCAGGCTGCCACTACGTCACGCGAGGGAGCGTGCACGATGGGCCGCACGCGAATATCGGCTCGCATGCCCTCCACAGTACGACGGTAGAGCATGCTCACGCCTAGACCCTCCTCCACCATCGCCATGATGGTGTAGTCGTCGGTGACCTCGCTCGTCACGTGCGGCGACAAGCCATGCGCCGCAAATGCATCGAGCACCAGGCTCTGTTCGCCCTCATCCAGCAGCACAAACGGCTCGGACGCTAGGTCGGCAAGCGTCACCTTTTCCTTTGCTGTCAGCGGGTGCGCAGTCGGTAACAGCGCCACCAGTTCGTCGTGATAGACCACGCGCTTCTCGAGCCCTGCGGTAAACCCACGCGCCGTAAAGCAAAAGTCAACCACGCCATCGTGCACCCACTGGGCGTTGCGCGTGTAATCGCCCTGCTTGAGGGTAAAGCGTACGCCCGGGTGCAGCGCCCCAAAGTCGCGGATCACGCGCGGCAACACGGTTCGACTCACGTTGGTAAACGTTGCAATGCGAATATCGGTCGACGAAAGCCCCAGCAGTTCCTGGCGCTTGCCCTCGAGCTCGGCCTCGGCGGTCACGATCTGGCGCAGGTACGGCAGATATTGCTTACCGTCGCGCGTAAGCGAAACGCCCTGCTTTCCGCGCTCGATAATCGTGGTGCCCAGCTCGCGCTCGAGTGCCTTGACGGCCTGGCTCACCGCACTTTGCGTATAGCCCAGCTCGTCCGCCGCGCCCTTAAGACTGCCGCAATCGACCACCATACATACAATCTGATACCGCGATGCCATCGTGCCCCCACATCGATGTAGCTGTAAAACGCTTTGCCAGGACTTTTCCCGCCAACATTAGCATTTCTTAATCATACTGAGGATACATTCGCTTTACTACATCCACATCTGGGAGCAGAATCCTTTTTGCGAAACCGTTCTGTAACAAAAGGAGTCCCATGGATCGCAAAAAAGCAATCGCGCTCTCATTTTCCGTTCCCGTCGCATGGGGCTTTTCGTACCCCCTCATGAAGATCGGCATGGACAGCATGAACGCCACGAGCATCGTTGCGCTGCGCTGCATCATCGCCTTTGTGGCCTGCCTTTTGCTCTTCCACAAGCGCGCTTTCCGTATCAACCGCGACCTTATGGTTCGCGCCGCTATCATCGGCGCCATCATGGCAACCGAGCTCACCTGCATGTGCCTGGGCTCCAGCCTCACCTCTGCCTCCACTGCCGGCTTTTTGCAGAGCCTGACGGTCGTGATCGTGCCGTTTGCCAACGCCGCTCTACTGCGACGCGCCCCCGAGCGCAAAGTGCTCGTCGGCACCGCCATCGTCACCTGCGGCATGCTGCTGCTCTCGGGCGCCGACTTCACCAGCCTGAACCCGGGCGCGCTCATCATGCTGCTCTCCGCTTTCGTCTATGCCGGCCATATCATTGTGGCGAAGCGCTTTGTCGAAGATGTCAACCCGCTTGCTCTGGGCGTTTGGCAGCTGGGCTTCGGCGGCTTATTCTCGGGTATCGCCGCATTCACCTTTGGCGGTTTCACGTTTCCCGGCACGCCGAGCGAGATCGTCGTTGTCGTCGCACTCGCACTCATCTGCTCTGCCTATGGTTTTATCACCCAAACGCTCGTGCAGCCCCATGTGCCTGCCGAGACCACCGGCTTCGCCTTCTCGCTCGAGCCGGTCTGCTCCGCCGTCTTTTCGTTCTTCCTAGTCGGCGAGGTCCTGAGCCCCATCGCCTTCCTGGGTGCAGCTCTCATCCTCACCGGCGTCATGGCGGCAACCGTCGAGCTTCCGCGCCTCCGCGCACATGGACACGCTCGTATGGCAGGAGCGCCCGAGCACGTCTCGTAGACCCCACTCTTCATACGGCCGTGGCATAAAGGCAACCGGTGCGCCTTTACAATAGATACCGACAGAGCATCTGACGTAAAGGAGCCCCATGGACGCCGCGACCCGCGACCGCAACATAGCAACTTGGTTGGGCGATGCGCCGCAGCCGGTACGTGACACTACGAATCAGCTGCTCGAGCGCATCGCCCTTTTGCGTGCCGAGCAGACCATCTACCCGGCACAAGACGACATCCTCAATGCCCTCGCCTACACGTCTGCCGACCAGGTCAAGGTTGTCATCTTGGGTCAAGACCCCTATCACGGACCCAACCAGGCCATGGGACTGTCGTTCTCGGTCCCCGCGACGCAAACCAAGTTGCCGCCGAGCCTGCGCAACATCTATAAGGAACTCAAAGCCGATCTGGGCTGCCCCATTCCCGCCACGGGAGACCTAACCCCATGGGCACAGCAGGGCGTCCTGCTCCTCAACACCACGCTCACCGTGCGCGAGCATGCCGCGAACTCGCATGCCAAACTGGGCTGGAGCACGCTCACCGACTACGTTATCGAACGCTGCTGCCAGCTGCCCCAGCCGGTAGTCTTTTTGGCATGGGGTCGCTTTGCCCAGCAAATGGTCGAAGGCAAGCTCGTCGCAACTGGTGCGGGCAAGGCAACCGGCAAGTTCTGCCTGGCATCCACGCACCCCTCGCCGCTTTCGGCCAACCGTGCCACGGCAGAACTCCCCGCCTTTATGGGATCGCGCCCCTTCTCGGCAGCCAATCGGCTACTCGAACAGCACGGCTCGACCCCCGTCAACTGGACTTGCCTCGGCTAAAAATCGATACATCAAAAACGCGCCCGACGGCTTTCCATCGGGCGCGTTTCCTATTCGGGCCAAATAAATTGCGTGCGGCCGGCCTCGCCGCCATCGATCAACAGGCTCTGCCCGGTCATAAACCGGTTGGTCACGCCCACAAAGTAGATCCACTCGGCAATCTCTTGGCCAGTGGCCCAGCGCCTAAGCGGCGTGAGCTCCATAATCTGGCTCCACAGGTGTTCGTCTTCCATCACGCAACGGTTGAGCGGCGTGATAACGCCACCCGGGTCCACACTGTTGGCGATGGCCTGCGGCGCCAGACGGTTTGCAAGGTTCTTGGTGTAGGCGATAACGCCGCCCTTGCTGGCGGCATAGGCGGGAAACTCCGATCCCGTATGCCCACTCGCGGACCCTACATTGACCACGGATTTGATAGTCGGCGCCGGCTTGGCGGCAAGCCCCTCTCCCACAAAGGCGTAGCGCTCGGTCACGTTGATGGTGCCACACAGGTTGGCGGCAATGTCGTCGGCCGAATCCTGCGTACCGGCAACGTTCACAATCACCTGGGGTTCAAGGTCGCTTGGAAACGAATCCGACTCGCGGACATCAACAATCAGATGGCGGTAGCGCTCGTGTTCGATCGCCGCCGGCAAAAGATCAAAGCCCACGACCTCGTGGCCCTCGTCCAAAAAACGCTGCACGCATGCGGCTCCGATACCGCCCGAAGCGCCCGTGATCAAAACCCGCATACTTACTCCTTAGGCGGTTGCGTGGCGCTCGAGGTACTCGGAGCCCACGTTCTCGCGCTCCCAGCCGCGCACGACCTTGTAGCCCACGGGGCTCAGGAAGACCTCGCACAGCAGCTCGGCAACAGCGCCGGTCAGCGAGCACATTAGGACCTGCACCCAGGTCCAACCAAAGAACGTGTGGCTCACCACAATGGCGAAGACCAGGTTGTCGATAAACTGGCCAACACCCGTGGACACATAGGAACGGAAGGCAAAGCTCGCAAAGTTATTCTTTTTGAGCATATGGCCGAGCGACTGGTTGAGCGTGGAGTTAACCACGGCAGAGACGAGCATTGCCAGCGAAGAGCCCAGCACCACGTACCAGGTGCCGCCGATGGTGGCGTTAAGGGCGGTGTTGACCTCGATCATGCCCGTGTCGTAGTAGGCGCCCCACATGCCGGGCGTGAGCGAGCATGCCCAAAAGCACAGGCTCACTGCAAGGTTGACCAGCAGCGCGAGGATAGAGATTTTGATGGATGCCTTGGCGCCAAAGCGCTTGCAGATCATGTCCTGGCACAAAAACGAAACCCAGCTCACCACAAAGCCGCAATCGAGTGCCAGATACGGCAGGCTGATGAGCTCCTTGTTGGCCAGCAGGTTCATCATGATGACGCTCACGAAAAACAGCGAAACCGTTGCCGCGGGAATGCTCCGCAACAGGACCTTATAGTCCTCCATGACCTTCTTGATCATTATGTACTCCTTTGGTTTTAGGTTTAACGAGCAGGATATCGAACCCGAACTGCTCGGACGCCTCGGTCTTAAGACGACGGTGGGTATGATAGCCGCTCACACGGCATCAGGCAAGCAACCGGCGCGGCAGCCCCGCAGGGCCACCGCGCCGATGCGCTAAAACGCTACGTTGCCAAACTCCGACAGGATAAGGTCGGGGTTGTGGTCAGTTGCCCAATCCACGTTCCACGGGCTCGTGAACAGCAGCAGCTTACCGCCGCGCATGTCCTCGACGCGCAGCGTGTCGCGCGTGAGCGAAAGGCCCGGGATATCGATGGTATCGGGGTCGTTCTGGATCCAGCGGATGTCCGTATAGGGCAGCGGCTGGCGACGAACCTCAACACGGTACTCGGCCTTGAGGCGGCGCTCGAGTACCTCAAACTGTAGCACGCCGACCACGCCCACGATGACGCTCTCCATGCCGGCACCCAGCTCGCGGAAGATCTGGATGGCACCCTCTTGGGCAAGTTCCTCCATACCCTTGACGAACTGCTTGCGCTTGAGCGTGTCGACCTGCGTAATGCGAGCGAACATCTCGGGGGCAAACGTCGGGATCTGCGGATACTGCACGTGGCGCTTGCCGGAGCACACGGTGTCGCCGATGCTAAAGATACCCGGGTCGAACAGGCCCACGATATCGCCCGCGTACGCCTCGTCCACGATGGCGCGGTCATCGGCCATCATCGACGTGCCCGTGGCAAGCTTGAGCTTGCGGTTGCCCTGCACGTGGAAAGCATCCATGCCGCGCTCGAACTTGCCCGAGCAAATGCGCACAAAGGCGATGCGGTCGCGGTGGTTCTTGTCCATGTTGGCCTGGATTTTAAACACAAAGCCGCTAAAGTCGTCGCGGCAGGGATCGACCGGCTCGCTGGTGAGCGTATCGGTATAGGCACGCGGCGTCGGGGCCAGGCGCAGGAACTCCTTGAGGAAGGGCTCCACGCCAAAGTTGGTAAGCGCCGAGCCAAAGAACGCCGGGCTCAGCTTGCCGCAGGCCACGGCATCCAAGTCGAGCTCGTCGCCGGCGCCATCGAGCAGCTCGATATCGTCCATTAGGTTCTTATGGTTTTCCTCGCCGATAAGCTCGTCCATGGCGGGGTCGCCCAGCTCGGCCTCGACCTCGGCGACCTTCTTGGTGGCGTTGGCGTGGCCGTCGCCCTCAAAGGCGATAACGCGACGGGTCTGACGATCGAACACGCCGCGGAAGTTGCGGCCGCTGCCGATCGGCCAGTTCATGGGATACGTATTGATACCCAGAACATTCTCGATCTCTTCCATGAGCTCAAACGGATCGCGAGCCTCGTGGTCGAGCTTGTTCACAAAGGTGAAGATGGGAATGTGACGCAGCGTGCAGACCTTAAAGAGCTTTTTGGTCTGGGCCTCGACGCCCTTGGCGCCGTCGATGACCATGACCGCGGCGTCGGCGGCCATAAGGGTACGGTAGGTATCCTCCGAGAAGTCCTGGTGGCCGGGGGTATCGAGGATGTTGACGCAGGCGCCGTTGTAAGTGAACTGCAGCACCGAGGAGGTAACGGAAATACCGCGCTCCTTCTCGATGTCCATCCAGTCCGAGACGGCATGCTTGGCCGAGCTCTTGCCCTTGACCGAGCCGGCGGTCTGGATGCTGCCGGTATAGAGCAGCAGCTTCTCGGTAAGCGTGGTCTTACCGGCGTCCGGGTGGCTGATGATCGCGAATGTGCGGCGCGACGAGATTTCATCCGACAGGCTTGCCATGCGGATCCTTTCTTGCATTGAGTGCATTACGTCGTTGTAACCGCACTATTGTAGCCGCGAAATCCCGCCATAGGGCACCTATCAGGACAAATTCATCAGATGGAGCCTGGGTAGCAGTCGATGGCGGCACTCCGCAGCAGTTTGTCTCGATCTGTAACATCTAGACGGTTTTTGAACCTCTACCTGTTACGGATTTAGACAAACAGGTGGGCGTCCCAGAAAGATCTCAATCTGTAACATCTAGCAGCAAAATCTTCTCCAGTTGTTACAGATTGAGACAACCAGGTGGGGCCCGCCAGCAAAATCTCAATCTGTAACAGGTAGCCGTCCAAATCGGTTCCAGATGTTACAGATTGAGATGAATGAACGAGCGGACAATCCGTATTTACCTCTTGCGTAACTGTGCATAGTGTATATATACTGTGCTTACCGGTTATATACACGTGTAGCCCAACAGCTAAGGAGCCGCTGTGGACATCATCCTATCCAATTCGAGCGACAAGCCCATCTACGAACAGATATCCTCGCAGGTCAAAGCTCAGATCCTTTCGGGCACGCTCGCTGCGGGAGCCAAACTCCCCAGCATCCGTGCGCTCGCGAGCGATCTTGGCGTGAGCGTCATCACCACCAAGCGCGCCTACGCCGACCTGGAGCAGCTCGGGTTTATCTGCACCGTGCAGGGCAAGGGCTGTTTTGTCGCCGAGGGCAACCAGGAGCTCTTGCGTGAAAACCAGCTCTGCCATATCGAAGAGCTGCTTGCGAAAGCGGCAAGCCAAGCCGAAGCCTTGGGCGTCACGCGCGACAAGCTGCACGAGATGCTCGACCTGGTAGCCCCTGAAACCATGCAGTAGCCATCTGCAAGAAAGGCTATACCATGCAAAACTTGCTAGAACTCAAAGGTATCTCACGCCGTGTGAGCGACCGCTTTTCGCTGCGCGACGTCACGCTTGCCGTGGAGCCTGGCCAGATCGTCGGCTTTGTTGGTGCCAACGGTGCTGGCAAAACAACGACGATTCGAGCTGCCCTTGGGCTTATAAAGCTCGATGCAGGCGAAGTGTACCTGTTTGGGCAGCGCTGTGGCGCCGACGCGCCCGATGAAGCGCAGCGCTGCTTGCGCACTCGTGTCGGCCTCGTGCTGGACACATGCCCCTTCCCTTCCACACTCAAGGTGACCGAAGTTGAGGCACTCGTAAGCCCGGCGTACCCCACCTGGAGCCACGACACATTCGCCAGCCTTATCGATCGGTTTGGCTTGGATCCCAAGACAAAGGTCAAGGACCTCTCCCGCGGCATGGGCATGAAGTTGCAGCTTGCCTGCGCACTCAGCCACAATGCCAAGCTGCTCGTTTTGGACGAAGCCACTGCAGGCCTTGATCCCATGGCGCGCGAGGAACTGCTCGACGAGCTGCTTGCCTTTGTCGCCGACGGCCAGCACAGCGTGCTGCTCTCGAGCCACATTACGTCCGACCTCGATCGCACCGCTGATCGCGTCATCTGCATCGATAACGGCTCGATTGTGTTTGACCTGCCGCGCGAGGACATTACCGACCGCGCCGGCATCGCCCACTGCACTCAGGCACAGGCCACCGAGCTTATGGCTTGCGTCGAAGGTGCCCGTGCCGCCCGCCACGCCTACAGCGTGGACGTACTCGTGCCCAACCGTCGCGAAACGCTCGAGGCCTTCCCAGAGATTCCCTGCGATCGGGCAACCATTGATGACTACCTGCGCCTCATGCTGAAAGGGGCTTCGAAATGAAACGCGCCTTTATGTCCGAGCTCGCCATCGTTCGCACGCTTATCCCGAGCATCGCGGGCGTCAGCCTGTTTATATTCGTCGTGTTGACCCTCGCCAACGCATCGGACGGTGATTCCGGCATAAGCGCCGGCGCCTGCGCCGTCAGTGCCATGTCACCCATCATATTCATGAACTCACTGGCTGGCTACGATAACCAAAACGGCTGGGAGCGCTATCGGGCAACGCTGCCGTTCTCGCGCAAAGACATCATCTGCGCACGCTACCTGTGCATTATTGCTTTCTCGGCCGTCATGGCATGCGCCGCCGTGCTTTTGAACATCATCGCCCTTCCGTTCTTCGATCACACGGGCATTCCTTCGACGGGACAGACCGTCTTTGAGATCACAATAGCCTCCGCCGCATCGATGCTCATCTCCCTCATGATGGTGTTTTTGGCACAGCCGCTGTTCTTTCGATTTGGACACATGGAGGCGCTGCGCCTTTCCGTCGGCCTGTTTGCCCTGATGGGCTGCGGTACCATGGCAATGCTGAGCTCTTCCAACCCCATTAGCAACTGGCTCATGTCGATTGCCGGAGCGAATCCCGATCCTGCCGTCCTTGGCGGTCTGTGCGCAGGAATTGCCGTACTGGCCCTCGCGCTATGTGCAATCAGCTGCACCGTCAGCACCAAGGTTTATCGAGTACGCGACCTGTAGCCACGCGAGTCTCAATCCACGAAGGGCGCGATCGCCGCCCGCAAATCCGTGACAAATGGCATATCCCCGACGTGCGCCGCCGTGCTACTTGCGCAGCGGCTTGGGCAACGGAATACCGGCGGCGATGACGGCGGCGATGATCATACAGACGATGCCTTTGAGCGGGAAGCACATGAGCAACAGGCCCACGACCATAACGGGTTGGCGCATGACGGCGCCCATCATCGAGGCTGTGCAGACGGCGACGCAAAAGACCGGATCGGCGCCGGTGAGGATGGCCAGTCCGTAGCCCAGGCTTACGCCCGAGAAGATAACCGGGAAGAAGTGACCGCCGCGCCAACCAAGGTTGATGAGGGCGGGGGTCAGCATGGCCTTGACCAGACCGGTCGCGATAAGCACGCCGGCGGGAATGGTCAAGTAGGTTTCCATGAGCACGTCGGCCTGGGTCTCGCCGGCAAACATGGTGTAGGGCAGGACCGTGCCGCAGATGGCGAGCGCCAGACCGGCTAGCATGGCCTTGACGACAGGACGCTCCCCTATTGCATTGGCAAGCGCTTCGCTCGCGTGCTCAGAGACAAAGTACAGCCAGCCGCAGATTGTTCCGATCAACGACAGAGGGACGAGCCAGGTAAGCTCTAGGTTGCCCACCTCGGCGGACTCGAACCTGGGCATGCCCATGCCGCCGCCCACAAGCTGGCCAAGCAGCAGGTAGGTGCCCAGACCGCCGGCAATCGCAATACCGTAGACCACCGTCTTTTGCGCCTTGGGCAGCTTGATGGTGATCTCGCCGGACGCGGAGCCCTCGTCGCCGTCGGCACTACCGGCAAGCGGCGCCACAAAGCCAAAGACGGGCGCGGTAAAGAGCGCCGTCAGGGCAGCCTGGGTACCCAGCAGCGTGAGCTCCCTAAACTCGGCGCCAAAGCGACGCATACGGTCGCCAACCCAGCTGCACAGACCCGCGATAACGCCGGTCAGGCCGGCCTCCGGTCCAATGCTTCCGCCAAACAGCAGCGGCAGCAATGCCGCGAGCGAAAGCTTGCCCAGGTTGTCGTACGGGTAGCGCCCGTCTTGCTTAACCTTAGCCATCACCTGGTTGAGGTCATCGGTCTTGGTGCCTGTCATCTTTTCGTACAGACCGATTAACAGGCCGCCCAGCAGACAGACAAAAAACGGGTACGGCAAAAAGCCAAACGGGCCGCTGGCAAGCTCGGGCGAAGCGACGCCCAGCGCGTGCGGAATCTCGGTCCATAGATAGTCGATACCGTGCTCCATCGCAAAAAAGAACAGCCAGACCGCGGCACCTGCGAACGCACCGGTCACGGCAACGCTAAGTAAAAACAGCGCGCGGTTTTTGGGTTTGGCAAGGTTATCCATCGGGTCCTCCCGCGGTCAAAGTCGACATAGTTACGTTTTATTGTAGAGCGAGCGTTGCCCGAACGAGCCAACCGTCTGCGCCGCGAACGGCACCATTGGGAGCCATAGTGGGGCAAGCTCAAGACTTATCCGTTGATAATCGAGGCAATCTCGCGCAAATCGTCGGCAAAGTAGATACCTTGCTGGCGCTGCGGGCTCGATAGGCCCTTATCAATCATGTGCCCGAGCAGCGCCTTGAGGTCGTTGTAGTAACCGTCCAGGTTATACAGGATGCACGGAGCACTCAGGTGCCCCAACGACACAGCGGACATGACCTCGGCAATCTCCTCGAGCGTGCCCGTCCCGCCGGGAAAGGCGATGAACACATCGCCGAGCTCAATCATCTTGGCTTTGCGCTCGGCCATATCGCTCGTCACGATAAGGTCGTCGATGCCGTCATGTTGAAACTCGGCCTCGATAAAAAAGCTCGGCTCAACACCCGTCACGTGTCCGCCGGCATCGAGCACGCCATCGGCGAGCGCGCCCATCAGGCCCGATTTGGACCCGCCGTATACCAGCGCGTGTCCGTTGGCGCCAATCCAGTTGCCCAGCTCCTGTACCGCGGGCAGAAATGCCGGGTCATTGCCAGTGTTGGCACCCAGGTACACGGTGATGTTCATATTTGTCCCCCTGTTGTGGCGCACGACGTTCGTCTTAGCGCTGGCGTCGACGATACTCGCGCACGCGGCGTGACAGATCGGCGAGCTCGTCACGATCGAGCTCTTCCAAATGCTCCAGATCATCCATAAAGCGCGCCATGGTGTCCTTTTGACGCATCTTGATAAGCGTATTGCAGTAGTTCACCGCCACGCCCGTGAGCATGGCGATGTAGAAGATGCTGATGACGCTCAGAATGACGGTAATGGCGCGGGCAACCGGTGTCTCGGCCGGAATGTCACCAAAGCCGATGGTCGAGACCGTCTCAAAGCTAAACCACAGGCCATCGCCAAACGTGAGGGTCGTGGGCTCGGACAGCCAGACGGCCGTCGAGCACAGCAAGTAAAAGACGAGGAATAGCTCCGTAATGCGCACGAAGCCCGCCTGGCGTAACACGTCAGCAAGCGTCCTGAGCTTTTTC
>DBFMRS010000091.1:0-4760 GCA_048387515.1 Collinsella sp. | reverse complement strand
AGACGGGCACCGTCACCCGCGGTAAGCCTGCCGTGACCGATATCGTGGTAGCCACGCGCGCCGACGACTCGCCCGCCATGAGCGAAAAGGCGCTGCTCAAGCTGGCCGCTGCGTTGGAGCGCTCGAGCGAGCACCCGCTGGCCGAGGCGATTATGGCCGAGTGCGAGACACGCGGGATCGTCGCACGCATGGTCGAGGACTTTGCCGCCGTGCCCGGTCGCGGCGTTACGGCGCGCGAGGGGCAAAACGCCATTGCAGCCGGCAACGTACGCCTGATGAACGAGTTGGGCGTTACCGTGCCCGCGGGTCTTGCCGAGCAATTTGCCGCCGAGGGCAAGACGCCGCTGTTCTTTGCCAAGAACGGCGAGCTTGCCGGCACCGTTGCCGTGGCTGACGAGGTCAAGGAGACGAGCGCCGGGGCCATCGCCGCACTGCGCTCGCTTGGCGTCGACGTGCGCATGCTCACCGGCGACAACCGCGTCACCGCCGAAGCGATCGCCCGCCGCGTGGGGCTGAGCAGCGAACAGGTCATCGCCGACGTCCTCCCCGCCGACAAGGAGCACCACGTACGCGAGCTGCAGGATGCGGGCAGCAAGGTCGCCATGGTGGGCGACGGCATCAACGACTCACCCGCCCTGGCGCGCGCCGACGTGGGCCTCGCTATCGGCACCGGCGCCGACATCGCCAAGGAGGGCGCCGACGTGGTACTCATGCGCAGCGACCTCATGGATGTCGCCCGCGCCATCGAGCTTTCGCGCGCCACGATCCGCAACATCAAGCAGGACCTGTTCTGGGCGCTGTTCTACAACGGCATCGGCATTCCGCTGGCGGCGGGTGTGTTCTTCCCCCTCACCGGTTGGCAACTCTCGCCGATGTTTGGCGCCGCGGCCATGAGCCTGTCGAGCGTGTGCGTCGTAAGCAATGCGCTGCGCTTAAAATCCTTTAAGCCAAAAGTGGCAAAATAAGCTCACCATTAAGTCCATTTAGAACGGGTTTTCCAGGTGCCCGAGATTGACCTGAAAGAGGAGCGACGCGTACTTTGGTACGCGAGCGACGGCTTGAAGGTCAAGGTCGGGTGCCTGGGAAAGCCGACACAACAGAGAGGAATATCCATGCGTTTCACAATCAAGACTTCCGGCCTCATGTGCGGCCATTGCGATGCCACCGTCGAGACCGCGCTGCTCAACGTTGCCGGCGTGACCGACGCCGATGCCGATCACGAGACCCAGACCGTCCAGGTAGAGTGCGCCGACACCGTGACCGCCGAGCAGCTCGCCGCCGCCGTCGAGGGCGCCGGCGAGAAATTCCATGCCCTGTCCGTAACCGCCGCGTAGCAGGCGCCACCTGCCCCCTCAGAAGTTGCGGTGAAATACGGACTGTTGAGCCGCCCTAGGCCCTTAAACAGTCCGTATTTCACCGCAACTGACGGGGACATCCGGAAGATCGACCAGAAACGAGGACCCGCCATGATGGCAGACCACAAATCGGTGACCCGCATGCTCAAAACGGCACGCGGCCAGATCGACGGCATCTTGCGGATGGTCGATGAGGACCGCTATTGCGTCGACATCTCCACGCAGCTCATGGCAACACAGGCGCTCCTCGCGCGCATTAACGCCGACGTGCTCAAGGCGCATATCGAGGGCTGCGTGACTTCGGCAATCGAATCGGGCGACGAAGACCTCAAAGCCGCCAAACTCGCCGAAATCGAACGCGTCGTCGACAAACTCTCCAAGTAATTGGGGCATTGGGGACAGGTACGTTTGCACCACATTGGTGCAGATTAACCTGTCCCCCTTGCTCTAAATCGGGTATAAAGGCGTGCGGCATATCGAATGAAAGGCAATTTGCATGAATGACTTTATGAAGGGCCGCAATGGCGCTGACGAACTCACCATCGTGATGGGCTTCGCAGGCATTATCATCGCCATGATCGGATCGATAGCCCGCATCCAGTGGCTCAGCTGGATTGCCATCGCCGTAATCGTGATTGGCGTGCTGCGCGGCCTGTCCAAAAATATCGACGCACGTCACAAGGAGAACGAGGCCTTTGTCGCCGCGACCGCCAATGTTCCCGGCTTGGGCAAGTTTGTCGCCAGCTTGGGCGCCGGCGCCGCAGCGGCCAGCACCTCACGCGCAGCCGGAACGAGCAAGGAAGACTTTGAGCGCGCCAAGCGCACAGCCAAGAAGATGTGGAAGGGTCGCAAGACCACGGCATACCTCAAGTGCCCCAACTGCGGCCAGATGCTCTCCGTCCCCAAGGGCAAGGGCAAGATTCGCGTCACCTGCCCCAAGTGCCACGCCAAGATGGAGACGCGCTCATAGCCGCTACACCATAGGACAAATAAAAGCCGAGGCCTCGCACCGGGACCTCGGCTTTTTCTGATTATGACAAAAGGATTGTCCCTTTTTCGCATCGCCATATCGCGCGCTTACGCCACGCCGTCGCGGGCAAGCTCCTCGGCCAGCGCCTCAGCCGGCATGGCCATAATCGCGTCGAGCTCGGCGTCCACCTCGGGAATACGCTTCACCTTGAGCTTGCGTACCAGATCACCGCGACACATCACATGTATCGGCTCACGCAGAGCGCACAGATTATCGAGAGGATTCTCGCGCGTTACCAAGATATCGGCAGCCTTGCCGCACTCGATCGCGCCAGTATCGCCGCCCAGCCCCAGCAGCTCGGCATTAACCTGCGTGGCTGTATGCAGTGCGAAGGCGTTGCTCACGTCGACATACTTGGCAAAATAGGCGACCTCGCGCCACATGTCATACTGCGTCACGAACGGGCAGCTTGAGTCCGTGCCAAGGCCCACCTTAACGCCAGCTTCCAGTGCGGCACGGGCGCTCTCGATGATGCCCGAGCACACGATGTCGCCGTTCTTCTTTTGCGTATCGGTAGAATGGGTCTTTTCCGGGTCGAGCAATACAAACGGCAGCGCCGGGCTGATAGTGCAGGTCACACTCGGAGCACGCCCCTCGAGCTGCGTGCCCGCGGCGCCACGGTACAGCTCCAAGATTTCGGGTGTCAACGGAGCGCCGTGCTCAATCGTGTCAACGCCGGCCTCAAGCGCGGCCTTCACGCCCTCGGTACTCTCGACATGAGCCATAACCGGCAGGCCCACCTCGTGCGCCGCCTTGCATGCCGCCGCGGCAACCTCCACTGGCATACGCAGCACGCCCGGCTCGCCCACCTCGGTCGCATCGAACACGCCGCCCGTCACGAACAGCTTAATGACGTCGGCACCACGCGCATACAGGTCGCGCACCTGTTCGGCTGCCTCGGCGGGACTGTTGGCCACCTGGGCGAACAGGCCCGCACCATGGCCGCCCGGCACCGTGATGCCCGTTCCCGGCGCCACCAGGCGAGGACCCTGATACTTGCCGGCATCGATAGCATCGCGCACGGCCAGATCGGCAAACAGCGGGTCGCCCGCGCCGCGCACCGTGGTCACGCCGCTTGCTAGCTGCTGCTGGGCACTGCCTTTGAGGATGCGGCGGACGATGGTGCGGCCCACGGGATTATCGAGCTTCTTCATCAGCGCGCCCGCATCGCCGGCCGAGACAGGCTTGCCCGAGCCGCACAGGTGCACGTGCATATTGATGAGACCGGGCATGAGATACGCACCACCCAGGTCGATAACCTCGGCACCCGCGGGCGCCTGCGCCACAGCACTCGGCCCCATCCATGTGATGACACCGCGCTCAACGGCCACGGCCATATCGGGTTGCGGCTCCATATGCTCCGAACCATCCAGAATGGTCGCATTGATAAACAACGTAGAACGATCGGCAGACGCCATATCGAGCTCCTCCCCCTCAGAAAACTTGAACATCTGTCCATTATTATCCAGCGCGGCAGGATTGCTGCGGACATATCGGTTAACGGAGGGAAGAGGGGATGTGGGGGGGGACGGAATACGTTGCAGCCCCACCCCAGCAACATCAGGGGAATGTCTCGATCTGTAACAGTTACGGGCCCAAACAGCCGCCAAACGTTACAGATTGAGACAAAGTCAGGGCAGCAGGGCGACACCAGCCACATCCCCTACTCCCACTCCTGCTCGTAGATGTTGAGCGACTTTACGTAGCGCCCCTGGGCGCCCATGATGTCGCGGACCAGGCGCAAGAAGAAACTGATGCACGAGGTGTCAAAGCCATCCTGCAGGTCCTCCGGATGCACCGCACCCGGCCCATCGACTGCCGTGTCACTCAGGCGCGCGATGTCGTACAGATAGAGCTGTCCCGCCGTCAGCCAGACATCGTCGACGCAGGCGAGGCGCACCGCAATCGCTCCGTCGCTCCAATGCTCCTTTTGCACGATATGCGGGTCGTAGACATCAAAGCGACGGTCGGCGCGCGTGTCCTTCAGCGCGACCATACCAGTCGCAGGATCCTTGTCCAAAATGCCAAAGCGCGAGAAATACTGCGTGTCGCGTACCTGCTCGAGCCGCTTGAGCGCGGCAGGCGAAAGCGATGTCGGCGGCTCTTCAACATACAGCTCGAGCAGCGTCTTGCCATGGCGATAGGGGCGCTCGAAGAGCAGCCAATCGGTAAATGCCATGTTGTAGGCCATGATTTCGTTTTGCGAAGGCTCGGTGCAATAGCTGAGCCACGGGTCGACAATGATCTCGAACTGTTCGCGCGCCGGCTCCAAAAACTGGAACTTCCGCAGCATCCAAAAATGGGCCATGTCGGCAATATCGTTGCCGACGGCTTCGGCTAGCTGCGCTCGGTCTAAAACGTGGTCAGTCACGGCA
>DBFMRS010000090.1:0-18300 GCA_048387515.1 Collinsella sp. | reverse complement strand
TCGCAGTATCCGGTTCTCAAGGTGCACGCTTTGCGGCTCATCCGGTTCCACCGGGCCGCGCGGCAAGGAGATATATTGCCAGACCGGAGGGGCCCCGTGGGCGGGAATCTGGGCGTACACATTTCCTACACATCTTGTGATCCGATTAACGTTTGCCAGCCGTTACCTACCGCTCGCCGAGCATCTCTTTATATAAGACAGTCTCATGGTTAAAGCGGATACGTCCCCCTAGCTAAAGCACAGCCAGCATCGAGCAACTCATCACGTTCTTCCACCGAGAACCCCTCGGCGTAGACGCGCACCACTGGTTCGGTCCCGCTAGGACGGACCAGCAGCCACGTGTCATCCTCAAATGACAGACGCAAGCCGTCCATATGACTAACGTTTTGCGGCACCTTGCCACAAATCGACTTGGGGTTTACGCCCGGCAGCAGGGTTCGTAACGTTTCGGCATCTTCGGCCTCAAGGCGCAAATCGCGTCGACCGTAACTCGTCTTACCAAAACTGTCCTCGAGTTGGTCGACCAGAACGCCCAAAGGCGCGTCCGTCTTTGCCATAAGCTCACACAGAATCAGACAGGCGAGGATTCCATCGCGCTCGGGCATATGCGCGGCGATGCCGATACCACCGGCTTCTTCGCCGCCCATGAGGACGCCGCCCTTCTTCATCTCCGCCGCTATATATTTGAAACCGACTGGTTTGACGGTCACGCGGCAGCCAAGCGCCTCGGCAATGCGACGCACGAGCGTCGAGCATGAAAGATTGACGACGACGCGCCCCTCCAAATTGCGAAATTGAACCAAGTCGCCCAAAACGAGCGCCATGATCTGATGCGGATGTATATATCTGCCGCGCTCGTCAACCGCGCCGATACGGTCGGCGTCGCCGTCGGTCACCAGGCCAGCGCAAGCTCCGTCCTCGATAACCGTGCGCTCGCAAGCGTCCACCCAAGGCTCAACGGGGTCGGGGCAGATATCTTCTTGGTCAGACGCCTGCCCGGCGTGAATCTCGTGCACCTCAACGCCAAGCTCGCGCAGCAAATCGGCTAGATAGCCCTGGGCTGCGCCGCCCATGGGATCAACAACCACGCGCAGGTGCGCGGCGCGGATGGCTTCGGCATCGACAAACGATGCCACCGCCTGCATATAGTCAGGAATAATATCCGCGGTGCGATATTGCCCCTCGATCCCCATTGGCTCGGGAGCCACGGTCTCTTCGAGCTCTTCGATGACATCCTGGTTGGCGGTCGAGCCGTCACCCATGCGAATCTTGAGGCACAGATAGCCCTGCGGATGATGGGACCCCGTCACCATGAGCGCGCCGCACGCTTCACCGTCATAAGCCGCCGCCCACGTAAGGGCAGGGGTCGGGACAGGTCGCGAAGCGAGCACGGCGTCTAGCCCGTGCGCTGCTAGCACGCCCGCCGCAAGCTCAGCGAACTCGCGCGCCAGGGGCCGGGTGTCGAACCCTATATATACCGTTTTGCCCGGATTGGTCTTTTGCCACAACTCGCCGACGGCATCGGCGATACGGGCAACGTTATCGGCAGTGAAGTCCTCATCGACGCGAGCGCGCCAACCGTCAGTTCCAAAATGAATTATCGCGCACACGCGCAGACACCTCACAGTGTTTGGATCATGGTACGCATGGGGTATACCCGCAACATGCACTCGGCAACCTGCCGGCACCAGCATTCACCATTTGGGCAAATGCTGCCGAGGACATGCAAGCAATAAAAAAACCGCCCCGTATGGAGCGGTTTTGCCCTTTATATATCGAGCGCCTCGGCCATCGCTGCCGTAGTGATTGCCGTGGTTCCACAGCAACTGCCCACCATTGCGGCACCGGCATGTCTCCATTCGATGCATGCGCGCGCGAAAGCTTCGGGGTTCTCGTGCCATACGGGGCCATCCTGAGTCTGGACCGGATCGCCTACGTTGGGACGCACCGTGACGGGAGTAGTCGCCGATGCAACCATCCTGGGCACCGCCGCGTTCGCGGCCGCAAGCGAACAGCAATTAACACCAACCGAATTTGCGCCGTGTTTTTCGGCGTACAAAACGGCTGCCTCGATGTTGAGGCCATCGCCCAACAGGTCGCCTTTATCGTCAACGACAAAACTCACCAGAACAGGCATGCCATCGGCGGCATCTCGGGCGCCGGCAAGCATGGGCTGCAAATTACGGATAGACGTCACCGTCTCGATCAGCAGACCGTCAACGCCGGCGTTGAGCAAGGCGTGCGCCTGTTCGCGCGCAATGCCTCGGATTTCACGATACTCGGCAGAGCCCTCGGCAAACCACTCAATACCGATCGGGCCCATCGAGCCTAGCAGCAGCTGAGGGTGCGCCTGGCGGGCATCGTCGACGGCCCCGCGATTGACCTCCGCCACGGACGGCGCAATCTGGTCGTGCTTGAGGGCATAGCTCGATGCCTGAAAGGTGTTGGTAATGAGCACCTGCGCGCCGGCGGCGACATACAAGCGATGGATACGAGAAACGGTCTGCGGCTCTGCCAGATTCCAAAACGCCGGTGGAATGTCGGCGGCATCGTACCCACTCAACAGAACACTGCCCATGGGGCCCTGCGCCAACAAGGTC
The DNA here is from genome assembly GCA_048387515.1 of Collinsella sp. Classification (GTDB taxonomy): domain Bacteria; phylum Actinomycetota; class Coriobacteriia; order Coriobacteriales; family Coriobacteriaceae; genus Collinsella. The sequence continues at coordinate 15,700 of DBFMRS010000090.1, read as the reverse complement.
TCGCTCGACAAGCGGCGCGTAAGTTCCTCGGCACCAAAGCGGTTGTAATAACTCGTATCCATATATATCCCGCTATTCCTCGACGCTGATTCCCTGCTTTTCGAGATAGGCGAGCCAGCGGCTCATCGTGTCCTCGGATAGCGCATGCTCCATCATGCAGGCCTCGGAATCGGCTCGCTCAAATTCGACACCGAGCTCCTGAACCAAAAACGTGCGGATGAGGCGATGACGGTACCAGATAGCCGTGCCAACCTCGCGGCCGCGATCGGTCAGGATCACCTTGCCGTAGTGCGATTGCTCGACAAGCTCGGATGCCTTGAGCGCCGAAACCGCTTTATTGACCGATGCCTTGGAGACGCCAAGGCGCTGCGCGATGTCGACCGATCGCACGCCGTTGGTTTCCCCCTCTTCGCTTTCAATGCGAACCATGCACTCCAAGTAGTCTTCGTTCGCCACCGTCAGATGTAGTTCGCGCGAGCTATTTGTCGTATCCATGATCTTCCGTCCCTTCTGCATTCAATGGCTGATTCTACCCCATCCAAGCGTCGTGGTATGCCGTGGCATACCGTGCTAGAGTTCTTGTTGTACACGACGACCAAGATTGGAGCGGTCTTTATGGAAAACACCACCACGAGCCCCGATGTCCTCGAGCGCTTTTTGCGCTACGTCCAGATCAACACGCAGTCCGAGGATGCAAACTGCGACCAGGTACCCTCGAGCGCCGTTCAGTTTGACCTTGCCAACGTGCTGGCTGAAGAGCTGCGCGAGCTTGGTGCGGAAGATGCCCACGTGACCGAGCACGCCTATGTCTGCGCGCATATCCCCGCAAGTGCGGGCGCTGAGGACAAGCCCGCCCTGGGCCTGATCGCCCATCTCGACACCACCGAAGTTGCACCGGGCGCCGGCGTGAAGCCGCATATCGTACACTACGAAGGCGGCGACCTGGTCTGCGGCACGGTTGACGGAAAGCCCGTTGCCATGAGTACCGCCAAGCTTTCCGCCCTGAATGACCTCGCGGGTGAGGACCTGGTCTGCAGCGATGGTACCACGCTGCTGGGCGCGGACGACAAGGCAGGCGTCGCCGAGATCATGTCGCTTGTCGCGCGTATCGCTCAGGACCCTTCTCTGCCCCATCCCGCACTCGGCATTTGCTTCTGCCCTGACGAGGAAATCGGCCACGGAGCCGAGCTGTTGGATATCGATACCTTTGGCTGCAAGTACGCCTACACGGTCGACGGCGGCCCCATCGGCGAGCTGGAGTGGGAGTGCTTTAACGCCGCCGAGGCGACCGTCCGCTTTGAGGGCCAGTCCATCCACCCGGGCGACGCTAAGGGCCGTATGGTCAACGCAGGCAATCTGTTCTGCGACTTCAACGCGTTGCTCCCCTACGTGCAGCGCCCGGAGTATACGGAAGGCTACGAGGGCTTTTATCACCTTGAGGGTGTATCTGCGACCGTCGATCACGCCACAGCGCGCTATATCGTCCGCGACCATGACGCCGCCAAGTTCCAGCAGAAACTCGACCTTATTGATGCCGCCGCCTCGATGCTCAACCAGCGTCTGGGTGAGGAGCGCGTGACGGTCGAGATTAAGCAGCAGTATCGAAATATGGCCGAGATCGTTCGTGACTATCCCGAGCTCATTGATGTTGCCAAGGAAGCCTACCTTGCCTGCGGCGTTGAACCCCAAGTACTGCCGATTCGCGGCGGCACCGACGGCGCTCAGCTGTCGTTCCGCGGTCTGCCCTGCCCCAACCTTTCCACCGGCGGCTATTGCTACCACGGCGTCAACGAGTTCGTCCCGGTCAGTTCGCTCGTCAAGATGACCGACGTGCTCCAGGAGCTCGTCGCCCGCTTTGCATAAGCCTGGCTGCACAAGTCCAAAAGACGAATTGCCCCGTCCTCAACCAAGAACGGGGCGATTTTTTGCTGCAGTGGGAACAGATTGCCGCTCTGGCGGGTTTGCAGCGTCAACTGGTTACGCGGTTTGGTAAAACCGCGTAACTCTAGTAGTTGGCTTCGTAGCCGTTGCCGTCGCCGGTGGGCTCTTCGTAGTAGTCCGAATCGCTTGAATCGCTTGAGTCATCGGAATCGTCAGAGCTGACCGATGAGGTTGCGGTACCGTTTGCGTAATCGTCAGACGTGTTGTTGTTCAGGTCGCCAATCGTAGAGCTGGAACCATCGGAAAGACCCATGGTGTTGGGACCCTTGGGATCCTTGCCGGCATCGACGCGCTCCATCATTTCCTTGAGCTCGTCCTCGTAGACAAAGACGTAGCTCACACCGTCGATCATGGTGCTGTCGTCGGCGTACGAGGGCAGGTTGGCCGAGTAGATACCGTCGACATCCATACCGCGCATGGCGTTGACCGTAGCCACGATATCCTGAACGCTCATATCGGTTACGAGCATATCGGACAGCGAATTAACCAGGCCAAAAATCTTCGTGGCATCGAAGTTATTGAGAATCTGGTTGGCAAGGGCGCCAAGCACCTGACGCTGGTGGCGCATGCGCGTGTAATCGCCGTCGGCATAGGTGTAGCGGCAGCGGGCATAGGTTAGGGCGGTGGCACCGTCCATATGCTGCTGGCCAGCGGTAATCTTAATATCCAGGTGCTCAGGGTCGTCAACATCATCGGTTGCGTTAATGTCGATACCGCCAACCGAATCAATCAGCGCCTGCATACCGTCGAAGCTGACCTCGGCATAGTGGGAAATCTGAACACCGCACAGCTCGTTGACCGCCTCGACCATGGCCTCGGCGCCGCCAACGGTATGGCAGGCGTTGATCTTCATGGTCTCGCCCTTGTACTCGACCTTGGTGTCGCGCGGAACGGAAATGAGCGTCGCCTGCTTTTGCGTGGGGTCGATGCGTGCCAGGATAATCGAGTCGGCACGATACGTATCCTCGCCCGGACGGCCGTCGGTGCCAAGAAGCAGCACGTAGAACGGATCCTTTGCCTCATCGGTGTCAACCAGAACCCGACGCAGATTGTCGGTAATGACATTAGAATCGCCGAGCTTGCCCATAATGGTGGCAAACCACAGGCCGGCAGCGGTAGTGGCACTCAGCAGCACGCCAAGCACGACAATGAGCGCGACGTGACGAATCGTGTGGCTACGACGACGTTGACGAGCGCGCTCGGAATAGCGAGCCACGTTATCGCGACTGTAGATCTTGGCCTGCGCACCAGTTGAGGGTCTTCGGGCGGTGGTATCCGCGAGGGGCTTTTTATTAAACATAGGCAACCTGTATTAGTAGATGACGGGATCGGGGACGGTAGCATGCTCGACATGCGCGCCGAGCGCCTGCAGCTTTTCGACAAACTGCTCGTAGCCGCGCTTGATGTGATGGATGGCCGAAACCTCGGTCGTCCCGTCGGCGATCAAGCCCGCTACGACGAGGGCCGCTCCGCCACGCAGATCGGGCGAGGTAACCTGTGCACCCGAGAAGCCCTTGACGCCATGAATCATGGCATGATGGCTCTCGATACGAATGTCGGCACCCATGCGCACCAGCTCAGAGGCAAACATAAAGCGATTCTCGAAGATGTTTTCGGTAATAACGGAACTGCCGTCGGCAAGGGCGGAGAGCACCATAATCTGCGCCTGCATGTCGGTCGGGAAACCGGGGAACGGAAGCGTCTGGATGTCGACCGGCTTGATACGCTCGGCACGGTTCACATGGACGCCATCTTCGACGCGCTCGCAGTCGATACCCATGAGCTCCATCTTCTTGAGCACCATGCCCAAGTGAATGGGGCAAAAGCCCGTGACGTCGACACCGCGATCGTCGGCCATCAACGCACCGGCAACGATAAAGGTACCGGCCTCGATGCGGTCGCCCACCACGCGATGGGTAACGGGATGGAGCTCTTCCACGCCTTCGATAGTCACGACGGGCGTACCGGCGCCGACAATCTTGGCGCCCATCTCGTTGAGCATGTTAGCGAGATCGACGATCTCGGGCTCGCGGGCGGCATTATCGATAACCGTGGTGCCCTGTGCGCGCACAGAGGCCATGATGAGGTTCTCGGTCGCACCGACGCTGGCGAACTCGAGCGTGACGGTGGTACCGCGCAGACCTTGGGGCGCATTAGCGTTGATGTAACCGTGGGCGGTATCGAACTCAACGCCCAGGGCCTCGAGACCAAGAATGTGCATATCGATCTTGCGAGCACCCAGGTTGCAGCCGCCCGGCATGGCAATTTTGGCGCGATGGAAGCGGCCCAGCAGGGGTCCCATCACGGCGGTGGAAGCACGCATCTTGGCAACGAGCTCGTAGGGGGCCTCCCAAGAATCGACCTGAGAGGTATCAATCTCGAGCGTGTGCTCGTCGAGAACATCGATCGTAGCGCCCATGCCCTTGAGCACCTTGCCCATCACGTGGACATCGGAAATATCGGGCACGTTCTGCAGCGTCGTCTTGCCCGGCGCCAGAAGCGTTGCCGCCATGAGTTTGAGTGCGGAGTTCTTGGCGCCCGAAACGGGCACGGAGCCTCCGATGGCGTGGCCACCCTCAACGCGGATAATATCCAAGGTCTACCCTTTCAAAAAGCATGCCCGGGGTGGCTGGGCCATCCCGGGCATGATGTGTTCGCAAATGGTCGAACGCTAAATCGTTTGACTATTGGGCAAGCTTGAGCTTACACCATGCGATTTCATTATAGAGGTAGGCGCGGCGTGCATCATCCTCCGACAAATTACCCAGCTTCTCTTCAAAACCTTGAATATCAGCTTTAAGCTTGTCGGCATCGACGGTCGCCAAATCGCAAGCGCGCTCGGCGAGAACGGTCACGATATCGTCCGCAACCTGGGCATAGCCGCCGGCCACGGCAAACGTGTGGTCGACAGTGCCCATGGCCTTATCGGAAACGCGAACGTAACCGCGGTCGATCGTGCAGATCTCGCTGGAGTGAGCAGGCAGAACGCCAAACTCGCCATCCGTGGACGGAATCGACACAAACGCAGCGTCGCCCTCATAGGCGCAGCTCACGGGGCACACGATGCGGATACGCATAACCTACTTCTCCCCCATCTTGCGGGCGCGCTCGCGCACGTCCTCAATCGTGGAAGCATAGCGGAAAGCCTGCTCGGGCAGGTCATCGGCCTTGCCGTCGACAATCTCGGCGAAAGAGCGGACGGTATCCTCGACGCGGACGTAGACACCGGGGTTGCCGGTGAACTTCTCGGCGACGTGGAAGGACTGCGAGAGGAACTGCTGAATCTTGCGGGCACGGTTGACCGTAAGGCGCTGCTCCTCGGACAGCTCGTCCATACCCAGAATGGCGATGATGTCCTGAAGGTCGGAGTACTCCTGCAGGAGCTCCTGGACCTTGACGGCGACACGGTAGTGCTCCTCGCCGACGATCGAGGGATCGAGAGCGTCGGAGGAAGATGCGAGCGGGTCGATAGCCGGGAACAGGCCGAGCGACGAAATGCTACGCGAAAGAACCGTGGTGGCGTCGAGGTGCGTAAACGTCGTGGCAGGCGCCGGGTCGGTCAGGTCGTCTGCGGGGACGTAGACAGCCTGGACGGAGGTAATGGAGCCCGTCTTGGTCGAGGTAATGCGCTCCTGGAGGTCGCCCATCTCGGTTGCCAGCGTGGGCTGGTAACCAACGGCGGACGGCATACGGCCCAGCAGTGCGGAAACCTCGGAACCTGCCTGGGAGAAGCGGAAGATGTTGTCGATGAACAGCAGAACGTCCTGGCCGCGATCGCGGAAGTACTCAGCGGTGGTAAGGCCGGCCAGACCGATGCGCAGACGCGCTCCGGGCGGCTCGTTCATCTGACCATAGACCAAGCAGGTCTTGTCGATAACGCCAGACTCGCTCATCTCGAGGAACAGGTCGGTGCCCTCGCGGGTACGCTCGCCGACGCCGGTGAACACCGAGGTGCCGCCGTGCTCCTGGGCGAGGTTGTTGATGAGCTCCTGGATCAGAACGGTCTTGCCGACGCCGGCGCCGCCGAACAGACCTGTCTTGCCGCCGCGGATGTAGGGCTCGAGCAGGTCGACGGCCTTGATGCCGGTCTCGAAGATCTCGGTCTTGGTGGTGAGCTCGTCGAAACGGGGCGCTGCATGGTGGATGGGGTAGAACTCCTCCACCTCGGGCATGGGCTTGCCGTCGACGGGCTTGCCCATGACGTTCCAAATGCGGCCGAGCGTCTTGGGACCAACGGGCATCTTCATGGGCTCACCGGTATCGGTGGCGATGAGGCCGCGCTGCAGGCCGTCGGTCGAGGACATGGCGACCGTGCGGACGACGCCGCCCGGAAGCTGGCTCTCGACCTCGAGGATCGTGCTCAGATGACCGATCGGGGTCTCGGCCTCGACCGTGAGCGCGTTGTAGATCGGGGGCACCGCGCCGTCAAACTTGACGTCGACGACAGGGCCGATGATTCGCACGATGCGACCATCACCGGCAGTCGTCTTCTTGGTGGCTTCCTCGACCGCAAGCTTTACGGTGTTATTAGCCATTACTGTTCCTCCAATGCTGAGGCTCCGCCGACGATCTCGTTAATCTCGGTCGTGATCGAAGCCTGGCGCACGCGACTATACGTGCGGGTAAGGGTCGAGATGATCGCGGTGGCGTTTTCCGTCGCGGAGTGCATGGCCTTGCGGCGTGCACCCTGCTCGGCAGCCGCCGAATCGATCAGGGCCTGGTAGATGACCGTCAGGATATAAGACGGCACAAGCTTGCCGAGAACATGCTCGGGAGAGGGCACGAACTCGAACGTGGACGAGATGCGCTTAGGGGCGTCGGTCTCGTTCTTACGCGGACCGTGGGCCATAGCGATCATCTCGGGGTCGAGCGGCAACAGATGCTCGACGCGAAGCTCCTGATCCACGCGGTTCTTGGCGTGGTGGTAGACAAGCTCGACACGGTCAAGCTCACCGGCACGATACGCATCGCAGATATGAGAGGAGATCATGCGGGCCTGATTGAAATCGGGCTCAGAGGAGTTGCCCTCAAAGTGCATGATGACGTTTGCGCGGTCGCGGAAATACGTGGCCGGCTTACGCCCGCACGCGATGATCTCGCACTCGATGCCGTCGTTCGCCCAAGAAGCGGCGAGCTTTTCGGCCGTGCGCTCCACCGTCGTATTGAAACCGCCGGCAAGGCCGCGGTCCGAGGCAATAACGACAATCAGGCCATGCTTGACGCTCTCATGCTTCTGCAGCATGGGATCGGTGCCCGAACAGGAGGCGTCGCCGGCGACCGTCAACATGACGTCGGTCAGCGCCTCCTTATAGGGCTCGGCCTGCTTGGAGCGATCGAGGGCACGACGGATCTTGGCCGTAGAGACCATCTCCATCGTGCGCGTGATCTGCTTGGTCGTGGTAACCGAGGAGATTCGCTTCTTAATGTCGCGAAGGTTGGCCATGGGGCTTAGTTCTCCTCTGATCCAGTCGTATCGGCATGGTGCTTGGCCATGAACTGCTGCTTAAAGTCGCCGATGACGCGCAGGAGCTCAGCCTTGGTGTCGTCGTCGATCTTCTTGGCGCGAACCTTGTCGAGCAGCGAGCCAAAGCCATTGTCCATGTACTCGATGAGCTCGGCACGGAAGGGCAGCACGTCGGCGATCTCCAGGTCATCCAGGAAGCCCTCGTTGCCAGCGAACAGCGTAACGATCTGCTCGCCAACCTCGAACGGCTTGTAGCGCGGCTGCTTCAGGAGCTCAGTCATGCGAGCGCCGTGGGTAAGCTGCTTTTGCGTGGCCTCGTCGAGGTCGGAGCCGAACTGCGTAAAGCCGGCGAGCTCCTGATAAGAAGCGAGGTCCAGACGGAGGTTGCCGGCGACCTGCTTCATAGCCTTGGTCTGTGCGTCGCCACCGACGCGGGACACGGAGATGCCCACGTCGACTGCCGGGCGCTGGCCCTGGAAGAAGAGCTCGGACTGCAGGTAGATCTGACCGTCGGTAATGGAAATAACGTTGGTCGGAATGTAGGCCGAGACGTCGCCGTCCTGGGTCTCGATGATCGGCAGAGCCGTCATGGAGCCGTAACCGTTCTTCTTTGACATCTTGACGGCACGCTCGAGCAGACGGGAGTGCAGGTAGAAGATGTCGCCAGGATAGGCCTCGCGTCCGGGCGGACGATGCAGTGTCAGCGACATCTGACGGTAGGCCACAGCCTGCTTGGACAGGTCGTCGTAGATGACGAGCACGTGGCCGCCGGGGTTGGTCTCGCTGGCGGGCTTGCCGTCCTCGCCGTTGTACATGAAGAACTCGCCAATAGCGGCACCGGCCATAGGCGCGATGTACTGCATAGGGGCGGAATCGGCAGCGGTGGCCGAAACGATGATGGTGTAGTCGAGCGCACCGTGCTGAGCGAGGGTCTCGCGGATGTTGGCAACCGTGGAGGCCTTCTGGCCGATGGCGACATAGATGCAGACCATGCCCTTGCCGCGCTGATTGAGGATAGCGTCGATGGCGATGGCGGTCTTACCGGTCTTACGGTCGCCGATGATGAGCTCACGCTGACCGCGGCCAATAGGCACCATGGAGTCGATAGCGAGCAGACCGGTCTGAACCGGCTCGCACACCGGGGTGCGATCGATGACGCCGGGGGCCTTGAACTCGATGGGGCGACGGTGCGTGGCGACGATGTCGCCCAGGCCGTCGATGGGCTGGCCGAGCGGATTGACGACGCGGCCGAGCATGGCACGGCTCACGGGGATATCCATAATGCGGCCAGTGGTGCGGCACTCGTCGCCTTCCTTGATGGAGTCGACAGCACCAAACAGAACGGCGCCGACCTCGTCACGGTCAAGGTTCTGGGCAAGGCCGAAGACGGTCTCACCGGTATCGGAGCTCTTGAACTCCAGAAGCTCGCCTGCCATGGCGCTCTTGAGGCCGGAGACGCGCGCGATGCCGTCGCCTACCTCGTCGACCGTTGAAACCTCATGCGTATCGACCGTCGCGGAGAGGCTCGTGAGCTGCTCCTGCAGTTTCTTGGCGATATCCTGGGCATTGAGGGTTTCGGACATTAGGCTTCACCTCCGTACGAATTAGCAGAGTTTGCGAGGTTCTCCTGCGCGATGCGCAGCTGCGTCTTGACGGAAATGTCACGACGCTCGCCGCGGGCCTCGAGCACCAGGCCGCCCACAATAGACGGGTCGACCTGCTCGATAAGGAATACCTTGCGGCCGAAGTCCTGCTCGCATTTCTTAGTGATGGTTTGACGCAGCTCGTCGTCGAGCGGGATCGCCGTGGTGACGGTCACGCCCACTACATCCTCGTCTTCCTCGGCAACATACTTAAAGGCAGCTGCCACCTTGGGAAGAAGGTCGAGCTGGTCGCGCTTGGACATGGTGTCGAGCACGGCGATGATCTCGGGGCTGGCAGAAGCCAAGCGCTCGATCATCTCGAGGTCCTCGAACACATGGTTCTCGGCCTTAGCGGCTTCCAGAAGGGAGCGCGCGTAGGTCTCGAGTACCTTGTCCTGATAGCGGCTAGTCGGCATTCAGGCTACCTGCTTCCTGGATGTAGCGCTCGATGAGCTTCTTCTGCTCGGACTCGTCCTCGAGTGCCTCGCCCACGATCTTGGTGGCGACGGCAACGGACAGGTCGGCGATGGAGCTCGCGGCACCGGCGTAGATGGACTTGCGCTCGTCCTCGACGGTCGTATGGGCCTTGGCGATGATCTCCTCGGCCTCCTTGTGAGCAGCCTCGATGATACGGGCGCGCTCGGACTCGGCGTCCTTACGGGCCTCGAGAACGATGTCGGCAGCCTGACGACGGGCGTCGGTGACGATCGAGTCGGACTCAGCGCGCTTGGCGATGGCCTCCTGCTTGGTCTTCTCGGCCTCGTCGAGGCTCTCCTCGATCTTCTTGCCGCGCTCCTCCATGGTTTTCATGATGCCCGGCAGGGCGACCTTGGCCAGCACGATCCAGATGATCAGGAAGGCGATAAGCGCCGGGATGAACTCCGCCATCTTAGGGATGAGGATGTCCGCACCGGCGGCGCCGTCCTCGGCGAACGCGGAAACCGGCATGAGCAGCGCGGCCGCGGACGCGGAGAGTGCGATCGCGCTCTTCTGGGATGAAAGATTCATACTTGACGCTCCGTGCTATTTAACGATCAGCGCGACAACGAAGCCGATCAGAGCCAGAGCCTCGCCGAAGGCGGAGCCCATGATGAAGACGGTGAACACGCGGCCCTGGACCTCAGGCTGACGGGCCATAGCGCCCGTAGCACCCAGAGCAGACAGGCCGATAGCAAGACCAGCGCCGATAACACCGAGACCGTAACCGATAACTCCCACGATTCCTCCTTTGTCGTGCGTGTCTTATTTCACGCAGGATAACCTTTTTATAACTGCCGGGCTCCATGGGTACGGGCACCGGCGGTTTAACGAATTGCCTTACCTTTAAGGCGCGAACGGAAGACTACTCCTCCTCCGCGACCTCCTCTGCCTCGGAGACATACACGGCGGTAAGGACCGTGAAGACGTAAGCCTGGATGGCGCCGACCACAAGCTCGATCGCATAGATCAGGATGAGGATGGCAAGCCAGGCCAGCGAAGGCAGGGCGCCGGCGGCATGGGCCGCGGAAACCTGCTGAAGCAGCGGCTGCATGAACATGCTCGCCATGATGGCGAACGAGCCCATAACCACGTGTCCTGCGAACATGTTGCAGAACAGACGGACGGCGAGCGTGATGAGGCGCAGGAAGGTCGAGAAAAGCTCGACGACCCACACGAGCACGTTCATCGGGAAGCTCACGCCCTGCGGGGCGAGGCTCTTGATGTAGCCGATCACGCCGTGAGCCTTGCATCCGTAGTAGATGAAGTACACGAAGGCGAAGATGGCGAGCGCGGCGGTGGAGCCGATTGCGCCGGTGCCGGGCTTCATTCCCGGGATCAGGCCGATCATGTTGTTGATCAGGATGAACAGGAAAAGCGAGCACAGGAACGGGAAGTGCTTCTTCCAGTTCTCACCCACGACACCCTTGCCGATATCGTTCTCGACGTACTCGATGATGTACTCGAAACCGTTGACGAAGAAGCCCTTTGGGACCAGGGTCTGCTTCTTCTTGAACACGGCCAGGACGATCAGGAGCACGATCGTGGAGACGATCAGCCAAAACGAGTACTGCGTGATGCCGCAGCTCAGATCGCCCACGACAGGGGTGGAGCTGAACTCGCTGACCAGATGATTAATCTCATCAGGCAGCTTTTCAAAAATTTCCACGACTTACCTTTCGACCTCATGAGGATCTCGCAGCGCCTTGGCGACGCGAACCGCGCAGGCGGCCATAAAGGCCACGAAGCCGATCGCCTCGCCCAGGAGGAACATGCGAAATGCCTCTCCGAACAACGCAAACACAACCAAGGTAAAGACAAGCAACGCGATTGCCGAGACCGCGAGACTCACCATACCCTTGAGCATGTCCGCATTCTGCTTATCGTCAAGAACCGGCTTGAGCGTAAAGACAAAGGGAAGGAAGGCAATTGCGCCCGCGATGGCGCCTGCAACGATAGCGAGCAGATCGGCTATCTGAAACACTGGCGTCCTCACTTTCCTTTTTAACGCTTCACAGAACAGTTCCCGCCAAACATTGGTGACTATTGTACGAGCCAATCGCTAAAGTACAACCGAAAAAGCATCGGTTAATACGCACCTGTTCGTTTTCTTAAGACCTTCTTTATGCCGCAGGTACGGTAATACGTTTTTCTCGAACCCTGCAGGGCAAAACGTCCGTTAACAGGAGTGCGCGCGGTCGCCTTTTGTTCGTCCGCGCGCACCGTTTCTTCGTATTTGCAGCCGCGGCCATCTTAGCCCAGCGACTAGAGCGTGCCGTAGATGCGGTCGCCGGCGTCGCCCAGGCCGGGAACGATGTAGGCAGCCTCGTTGAGATGGTCGTCGATGGCGCAGGTATAGATATGCACATCAGGGTCCTTCTCAGTCAGCGACTTGAGGCCCTCGGGGGCCGCGACGATGCACAGCATGCGGATGTCCTTGACACCGCGCTCGCGCAGGTAGCTAATGGCCATCTCGGCCGAACCGCCCGTGGCGAGCATGGGGTCGACGACCAGGCAGATGCGCTGGTCGATATCCTTGGGCATCTTGCAGTAATACTCGTGCGGCTCGTGGGTGACCTCGTCGCGCTCCATGCCGATGTGGCCCACGCGAGCGGAGGGCACCAGGTCGAGGATGCCGTCGACCATGCCAAGGCCCGCACGCAGGATGGGCACGATGGCGAGTTTCTTGCCGGCGAGCTGTTTGAACGTGGCGGTAGTGATGGGGGTCTCGACCTCGACGTCTTCCATAGGCAGGTCGCGCATGGCCTCGTAGCCGTCAAAAAGTGCGAGTTCGCGCACGAGCTGACGGAACTGGTTGGTGCCGGTGTTTTTGTCGCGCAGGATCGACAGCTTGTGCTGGACGAGCGGGTGATCGACAAGCGTCACACGGGACGCATCGTAGGTGACGGTCATGGATTGATTGCCCCTTTCGTTGCGGCCGCAAAACGGCCTTGCTGACAAGGCGCATGGCGATGTTGTTGCCGCGCGCCGTGCATAAGTTTAACGGTTTGTTGTATCGAGCAGCTCGTCGCAACCCTACTGAGCGGTGTTGAGCGAACGCTTGACGGCATCACGCCAACCAGCGAGATTGCTCTCACGGCGCTCGGCGGACATATGGGGAAGGAAGGTCTTAACGATCTGAGCGTTTTGCTCCAGCTCCTCCAGGTCCTCCCAATAGCCGACGGCAAGGCCCGCCAAGTACGCGGCACCGATCGCCGTGGTCTCCACCGTCTCGCACTGCAACACGGGGATATCCAGCAGATCGGCCTGGAATTGCATGATGAACTCGTTGCGCGAGGCACCGCCATCGACGGACAGGCGCTCAATCGAAAGTCCCACGTCCTGCTCCATGGCGCGCAGCACGTCGTAGCTCTGATATGCCATGGATTCGCAGGCGGCACGTACGATGGTCGCACGGCTCGAGGCGCCGGTCAGACCGCACACGATACCGCGGGCATGCGGGTCCCACCAGGGAGCGCCCAGACCCGCAAAGGCGGGAACGAAGTAGCAGCCCTCATTGTCGTTGATCGAAGCGGCGAGTTGTGCCGACTCGCTCACACTCGAGATGATGCCGATGTTGTTGCGCAGCCAGTTCATGGTGGAACCGGCAGCAAAGATGGAGCCCTCGAGTGCATAGCTGATCTTGCCGTCCGCGGCGATACCGATCGTGGAGACCAGACCGTTCTTGGATTCGACGACCTCGTCGCCGGTGTTCATGAGCATAAAGCAACCCGTGCCATAGGTGTTTTTGGTCTGGCCGGGATGGAAGCAGCAGTGGCCGAACAGCGACGCCTGCTGATCGCCCGCCACGCCCATGATGGGCGGCATGTTGGTCATGATGTCGCTCGCGACGCGGCCGTAGTCGCCCGAGCTCCAACGAACCTCGGGCATCATGGAACGTGGAACGTCAAAGAGCGCCAGCAGGTCGTCGTCCCAATCGAGCGTATGGATATTAAAGAGCGCCGTGCGGCTGGCATTGGTGTAGTCGGTGGCAAAGACCTGACTGCCGGTGAGGTTGTAGATGAGCCAGGTATCGATGGTGCCGAACATGAGGTCGCCCGCCGCCGCGCTCTCACGCGCACCGTCGACGTTGTCGAGGATCCACTGCACCTTGGAAGCCGAGAAATACGGATCGAGCGTGAGTCCCGTGCGGGAGCGCACCAGCTCTTCTGCGCCCCGCTCGACCAGCTCGTCGATCAGAGGTGCGGTGCGACGGCATTGCCACACGATGGCGTTATAGATGGGTTGGCCGCTTATGCGGTCCCACACCACCGTGGTCTCGCGCTGGTTGGAGATGCCGATGGCGGCGATGCGGTCAGAATGGATGCCGCTCTTAAACTGAACCTCCATCATGACGGCAATCTGGCTGGCAAGGACCGTCATGGGGTCTTGCTCTACCCAACCGGGACGCGGAAAACTCGTTTTGACGCTGCGACGTGCCTGCGCGACGATGCATCCATACTCGTCGACGATGGTCGCAAGTACCGAGGTGGTGCCGCAGTCGAGCGCCATGATGTAGGAACCGCCAAAGTTAAACGAGGCATCTTCCATGCCCAGGCTGCCCAGATTCAACGACATCGCTTACACCTTTCTATTGCATCGGGTCGGACAGGACCCGTTCGATCTCTGATGCGGGAAGTGCGCCTTGGCGCAGGATCTGGAGCCCGCCGCGCTGGAACGACACGATGGTCGAGGCGTCGCGACACGGGGTCTCACCGGCATCGACGGCAACATCGACCCCCTCCAGGATGCGACCCTCGACGGCGGCAAAGCTTGCCGGCGAGGGCGCGCCGTGCGTGTTGGCGCTCGTGCAGGCAAGGGGACTGCCGCAGGCGCGAATGAGCGCTTGGACCACGGGAGAGGCCGAAGCGCGAAGTGCCACCGTGTCGTCGGCGGCGCGCATAAAGGTCGGCACGCAGGGAGCCGCCTTGACCACGATAGTCAGGGCTCCCGGCCAGCATCGTCGGGCAAGCACGCGGGCCTCTTCCGGGATATCCACGCCATAGCGGTCGAGTGCTTCGACGCCATCGACCAGCCAAGCGACGGTTTGCGTGAGCTCACGTTGCTTGAGAGTGAAGATACGGCGATAGCCGGTGCCGAGCGCAGGAACTGCGGCGCCATTGACGGCAGCCTGCGGATCGCGCGGCCACGATGGGAATTCGCTTGTATCTTGGGGCACGGCGTCCGAGAAGGCGTTGACTGCCACGGCGACACCGTAGACGGTCTCGGTCGGAATCAAGGCCAGGCCGCCGCGGCCGAGCACCTCGGCCGTGCGCTCGACGGCAAGCCGATGCGGCTCGCGCGTTCCCTCGTATACCCGATAGACCGTCTGCATGTGTATGCCAGCCCCTTACGCTCCGGTGCAAGTTTGTTTACTGTGGGGCATTCTCGCACGAAACATTCAACCTATTTGCCCAGAGCGCATGTTGGTTTGGTGAGCGGCTCTAGTAGTCGGTGAAAGTGAGGGGGTTAATTGAAGATTTTTAGCGCGCAAGCGTAACGGTACGATCGGGAAACTCGATGCTTGCAACCAGTTTTCCGCCGAGGCTCTCTGCGTACCTGCTCAGCGTGTCGAGCCTCATCGAACCCAACTCCCCACGCTCGAGCTCGGATACACGTTTTTGAGAAACGCCCATCGACTGGGCGACCGACGCCTGTGTTAGATCTTTTAACCTGCGAATCTGAGCAAGCTTATAGGCTTCGATACGATCGCGAGTCCTCTCCTGCTCGGCGGTAATGGAGTCGCGTGTTATCCCGCGAGATTCCATATACTCATGCAGTTCCATCTCGATCGAGCCTCCTTACGTGGCGACGGTATATTTGCTCGGCCCTTGGAATGTTGATCGCATACCAACCGTTCCATTTTGCCCTTGACGATCCCGCTCGCGACTTATCACCCGCCAATAGCAATACCGCCTGGCGCTTGGGGTCAAAGGCGAAGAGGATGCGAATCACCTGCCCACCACACGACGTCACTCTCAGCTCCTTTAAATGATGAAGCTTCGAGCCCTTTACGCGGTCAACCAGCGGACGACCAAGGCTGGGACCTTCCTTCTCGAGCACCAAAAGGTCTGCATAAATCTGCTTCAGCGTAGCTTCATCCTGCTCATCAAGCCAAGGTTCAATGTAATCAAGCACGATACGGTGGTAGTGTCGAGAAAGTTGGTGTAGAGCC
>DBFMRS010000089.1:0-12638 GCA_048387515.1 Collinsella sp. | reverse complement strand
GTAAACCAGCAATGTAATCAATTTGTAACAAACTTAGACGTTTAAACAAATAATCCAACCTTTTGCGAATTTAGCTATAATTCCACAATCCAAACAGGTATACTCCTTTCATGTCGTGTAGGAAATACGTAGACAAAAAGGAGGTTATGTGATGGTAAGTATTGTTCTTGCTAGCCACGGGGACTTGGCAGCTGGAATCAAGCAGACGGGCTCGATGGTCTTTGGCGATCAGCCGTCTGTTGCCGTGGTCTCGCTCGAGCCGAGCATGGGCCCCGACGATTTCCGCGCCAAGGTCGAGGAAGCAGTCGCTTCCTTCGAGGACCAGGAGCAGGTGCTCTTCCTCGTTGATCTGTGGGGCGGCACGCCGTTCAACCAGATCAGCGGGCTCATCGAGGGCCACGATTCCTGGGCTATCGTCACCGGTGTCAACCTGCCTATGCTCATCGAGGCATATTCGCAGCGCTTTGACGCAAAGAACACTGCACATGCGATCGCAAAACATCTCGTGACTGAGGCTAAGGCTGGCGTGCGCGTCAAGCCCGAGTCTCTGGAGCCCGAGGAGAAGAAGCCGGCTGCGGCCGCCGCTGCTCCTGCAGGCGCCATCCCTCCGGGAACGGTCATCGGCGACGGGCACATCAAGATTGCCCACGTCCGTATCGACACCCGTCTGCTTCATGGTCAGGTGGCCACCACGTGGACCAAGCAGATCAACCCCAACCGCATCATCGTGGTTTCCGACGGCGTTGCTCACGATGAGCTCCGCAAGACCATGATCGAGCAGGCTGCCCCTCCGGGAGTCCATGCCAACGTCGTGCCCATCAAGAAGATGGCCGAGGTTGTCAAGGACACGCGCTTTGGTGACACCAAGGCCATGCTGCTCTTTGAGAACCCGCAGGATCTGCTCAAGGCCATCGAGGCCGGCGTCGACATCAAGGAAGTCAACATCGGTTCCATGGCTCACTCCAAGGGCAAGGTCGTCGTCACCAACGCCGTCGCTATGGGCGATGACGACGTCAAGACTCTCGAGGCCCTCAAGGCCAAGGGCGTCAAGTTCGAGGTCCGCAAGGTTCCTTCGGATTCCTCCGAGGATCTCGACGCCATGTTGAAGAAAGCTAAGGCCGAACTGGCCGCTCAAGCATAGTAAAGGAGGGTCCGATACATGTCTGCAATCACTATTCTGCTTGTTGCGATTGTCGCGTTGCTTGCCGGTATGGAAGGCATTCTGGATGAGTTCCAGTTCCATCAGCCGCTCGTGGCATGCACGCTTATCGGTCTCGTAACCGGTCACCTTCAGGAGGGCATCCTCCTGGGCGGTTCGCTCCAGATGATGGCCCTTGGCTGGGCTAACGTTGGCGCCGCTGTCGCGCCTGACGCCGCTCTGGCCTCGGTCGCTTCTTCGATCATCATGGTGCTCGCCCTCAACGGTGGCGCCACCGATTCGGCAAAGGCCGTTACCGCCGCCATCGCCGTCGCCGTCCCGCTGTCGGTCGCTGGTCTGTTCCTGACCATGATCTGCCGTACCCTGGCTACCGCTATCGCTCACGCCATGGACGGTTGCGCCGAGAAGGGCGACTTCTCCGGCATCGAGCGCTGGCAGTACGCTGCTATCCTCATGCAGGGCCTTCGTATCGCCATCCCGGCAGTACTTCTGTGCATCATCCCGGCCGAGGCTGTTACCAACGCGCTTAACGCTATGCCCGACTGGCTGTCCGGCGGTATGGCTGTCGGCGGCGGCATGGTCGCTTCCGTCGGTTACGCCATGGTCATCAACATGATGGCCACCAAGGAGACCTGGCCGTTCTTCATCCTCGGCTTTGTCCTTGCTGCCATCCCTCAGCTCACGCTGATCGCCCTTGGCCTCATCGGCATCTCCCTTGCCCTCATCTACCTTGGCCTTAAGGATCTGGCCAAGCAGGGTGGCGGCATGGGCGGCGGCTCCGGTGACCCGCTCGGCGACATTCTGAACGATTACGAGTAGGAGGGGAGTGATACATATGGCAGAGAACAAGATTCAGCTCACCAAGGCTGACCGCAAGAAGGTTTGCTTCCGTCATCAGTTCCTTCAGGGCTCGTGGAACTACGAGCGTATGCAGAACGGCGGCTGGTGCTTCGCAATGATCCCTGCGATCAAGAAGCTCTACACCAGCAAGGATGACCAGATTGCCGCTCTTAAGCGCCACCTGGAGTTCTATAACACCCACCCCTATGTTTCCGCCCCCGTCATTGGCGTTACCCTCGCTCTCGAGGAGGAGCGCGCCAACGGTGCCCCGATTGACGACGTCGCCATTCAGGGCGTCAAGGTCGGTATGATGGGCCCGCTCGCCGGTGTCGGC
This sequence comes from Collinsella sp., assembly GCA_048387515.1. Lineage (GTDB taxonomy): Bacteria > Actinomycetota > Coriobacteriia > Coriobacteriales > Coriobacteriaceae > Collinsella. Next base: position 10,305 of record DBFMRS010000089.1, on the reverse strand, counting down.
GACCCCGCCTTCTGGTTCACCCTTCGCCCGATTCTGGGTGCTCTGGGCGCTTCCCTGGCCCTGTCCGGCAGCATCGCCGGTCCGCTGCTGTTCTTCTTCGCGTGGAACATCATCCGTTACGCCTTCCTGTGGTACACGCAGGAGTTTGGCTACAAGGTCGGCTCCTCCATCGCCAAGGACCTCTCCGGCGGTCTGATGGGCAAGGTCACCGAGGGTGCTTCCATCCTGGGTATGTTCATCATCGGCGCCCTGGTCGAGCGCTGGGTGTCCATCTCCTTCACCCCGGTCGTCTCCAAGGTTACGCAGTCTGCTGGCGCCTTTATCGACTGGGCTAACCTGCCCTCCGGTTCTGAGGGTGTCAAGGAAGCACTGACGATGTATAACTCCATCGGTGCTAACGCCCTTGATCAGGTGAAGGTCACCACGCTTCAGGCCAACCTCGATCAGCTCATCCCTGGCCTTGCCGCCGTGTGCCTGACCCTGCTGGTCTGCAAGCTCCTCAAGAAGAAGGTCAGCCCGATCGTCATCATCCTGGCTCTCTTCGCCATCGGCATCATCGGTCGCGTCTGCGGCTTCATGTAAGCACGTTTCGGCTTAAGACCGAGAATTGCTAGGCAAGGGCTTTTGAGCCATTGAAACGGACCGCACCCGGTGGGTACACTGGATGCGGTCCGATTGTTTTATTTGGAGGGCGAGGCGCGCATGGCGCAATCTCAGAACAGCACGGTCGATCTGGCAACGCCGGCAACCTGCCTGATGGGGCTTACCAGCCACGGTAACGTGATGGTGGGCAATAAGGCGTTCGAGTATTACAACGAGCGTAATCCCGAGGATTATATTCAAATCCCGTGGGACGAGGTCGACTATATTGCCGCCGAGGTTTTGCGCGGCACCAAGAAGATCACGCGTTTTGCCATCTTCACCAAGGACAACGGTCACTTTACGTTTTCGACGCGCGACGACAAAGAGACGTTGCGCGCGGTCCGCAAGTACGTCGACGAGGACAAGCTCGTGCGTTCGCCCGACTTTATCGATGTGACGGCCAAGGGTGCCAAGAGCATCCCCTCCGTCATCAAAAACCTCTTCCACAAAGGCAACTAGCTCTTCACAAGTTGCGGTGAAATAGTTCCTAAATACGGCTTTAGATGCTTCAGACAGGAACTATTCCACCGCAACTTTGAAGTCTAGTCATGCGACGTATGGCGATGCAGTAAATCTGCTACACTAGTACAACATGCCTCCGTAGCTCAGGGGATAGAGCACCGCTCTCCTAAAGCGGGTGTCGACGGTTCGAATCCGCCCGGGGGCACCAGAAGTAAATGCAGGTCAGACGGTATAAATCGTCTGACCTGCTTTCTTATATAAGGGCATCGTTAACGTCAGTTGGGTAGAATTTGGGTAGAAAGTTTTTTTGTGAAGGGCTATGCCCAAAGTCCGGTTTTCAACGCTTTCCATGGCCGAAGGGCTTCTTATAAGCCCGTAGGCTGTGGGAAGGGTTGGAAACCTAGGGTGGCGCTGCTGTGAGATGGGCGAGCCTGGGACCCTGCGACACCGTGGACCGTTGAAAACTCGCCCTTCCGCTTGGAAGAGGGCTTTTACCCCTTAAAATTGTCCGAAAGTGACAACGACGCAGGAGGTCCGGTATGCCTGCCAGCAAGAAAGAGGCAAAAGAGTTCGTCAAGCGGTGGCAGAAGCGCCTTGTCGCCATCCCCGCGGGCTCCAACAACGAGCAGCAGGACACGCAAAAGTTCTGGGTAGATCTGCTCATCAACGTCCTGGGCATCCCGTCCAACACCATAGACAGCTTCGTCGACTTCGAGCGGAAGGTGAGAGGCCGCCGCATCGACGTGTTCGTCTCCGACCACAACTTCCTGTGCGAGCAGAAGTCGTGGGGTATCGACCTCGACAAGCCCGAGCCCAGAAACGGCGGCATGGAGACGCCGCTCCAGCAGGCCATGTGGTACGCGCGGCACCTGCCGTACTCCGAGCGCCCCCGCTGGGTGATGACGTGCAACTTCGGGACCTTTCGCCTTTACGACCTCGACAACGAGCGGCCCGAGGATACCGTGCAGGAGTTCTCCCTCGAAGAGCTCCCGGACAGCCTGTATCTTCTGTCCTTCCTGACCTCCAACGAGACGAGCCGCCTGCACAAGGAGCAGCAGCTTTCCATCGAGGCTGGGGCCTACGTCTCCAGGCTCTACAATGCCCTCGCCAAGCAGTACCACCACATTGAGGAGAAGGACGAGCGGGCGCAAGAGGAGCAGCGCTCCCTCAACGTGCTCATCACCCGAATCATCTTCCTGCTCTACGCCGAGGACGCCGACCTCCTGCAATCGCACCAGGCGTTCGGCAGGTACTGCGAGGGAGACCCCGCGAAGCTCCGCCGAAAACTGGTCGATTTGTTTGAGACGATCGACACGCCCCTAGAGCAGAGGGATGAGTACATGGACGAGGACCTCGCGGCCTTCCCCTACGTGAACGGCGGTCTGTTCGCCGACTCCTCCATCATCGTCCCGCAGATGACCTCGGAGATCCTCGAGGCCATCGCCGACGCGTTCCAGGACTTCGACTGGCGCGAGATCTCGGGCGTCATCTTCGGCGGCGTGTTCGAGGGCACGCTGAACCCCGAGACGCGCCACGCCGGGGGCATGCACTACACGAGCGTCGAGAATATCGAGCGCTGCCTCAGGCCACTCTTCCTCGACGAGCTGTGGGATGAACTGCACGAGGCCGAGGGCGAGAAGACAGCTGCCAAGCGCAAGCAGGCCCTGGCGAGGCTACACGACAAGGTGGCCTCCATCACCATCGGTGATCCCGCGTGCGGCTCGGGCAACTTCCTTACCGAGGCGTACCGGCAGCTGCGCACCATCGAGAACCGAATCATCGAGGACGAGCTCAGCGAGGAGACCGGCAACGCGGGGCAGACATCCCTCGTCGTTGCGCAGGACAGCCCTGTCCGCGTGTCCCTGGACCAGCTGTACGGCATCGAGATAAACGACTTCGCCGTCTCGGTCGCTAAGACCGCCCTTTGGATCACCGAGGAGCAGATGCTCCGAAAGACGCAGGAGATATACGTCGGTTATGACTTCGACTTCCTGCCGCTCAGGAGCCTCAGCAACCTCCATGAGGGCAACGCCCTCAAGACCGATTGGTCCGAGGTGTTCCCCGATGACCTCACGTACCTCGTGGGCAATCCGCCTTTCCTTGGGGCCCGCAACCAGTCCAAGGAGCAGAAGGCCGAACTCCTTGAGGTCTTCGACGGCGCGAAGAACGCGGGCAACATCGACTACTGCGGGGCCTGGTACATGAAGGCCGCGAGGTTCACGCAAGGGAAGCGCACGCGCTGCGCCCTGGTCTCGACCAACTCGATATGTCAGGGCGAGCAGGTCGCCAACCTCTGGAAACCCCTGCACGACCTGGGTATCCACATCGACTTCGCGCACAACACGTTCAGGTGGGACAACGAGGCTGCGGACAAGGCACACGTGTTCTGTGTCATCGTCGGGTTCTCCCGCGAGTCGGGGACCAAGACGCTCTTCTACCACGCGACCCCGGACAGCGACGAAGAACAGATTCCCACGGCTCGAATCAATGCGTATCTGAAAGACGCCCCTGATGTATTCATCTACAGCCGCAGCAAGCCTATTTGTGATGTTCCGGAAATGGGCATCGGAAATAAACCTATTGATGGGGGATTCTATCTGTTTACCGATGAGGAGAAAGACGATTTCCTGAAGAAAGAGCCAAAGGCCGAAGGCTTCTTCCATCCATGGCTTGGATCAAAAGAGTTCATTCATGGCTATCATCGCTGGTGCCTGTGGCTTGGGGAGGCAACCTTCTCAGATTTAAAGCAGCTTCCTGAGTGCAGAAAGAGAGTAGAACAGGTTCGTGAATACAGGCTTGCAAGTAAAAGCGCTGGAACCCGAAAAATAGCAGATAAGCCAACGAGATTTCACGTTGAGAACATGCCCGAGGGAAGTTCCATCATCATTCCAGAGGTGTCTTCAAGCAGACGGAAACGTGTTCCAATGGGCTTTGTTGGTCCAGAGATATTTTGCAGCAACAAGGTTAGATTGATACCTAATGCTTCTCTCTATCACTATGGCATTCTGCAATCTCAATTCCATAATGCATGGGTTAGGATCGTAACCGGAAGATTGAAGGACGATTACCAGTATTCGGCCAATATTGATTACAACAACTTCGTCTGGCCCGAGCCCACGGAATCCCAACGCGAGGAAGTCGAGCGTTGCGCCCAAGCCGTGCTCGACGCTCGGGATGCCCAAGAAGGTGCGACGCTCGCGGACATGTACGATCCCAAGAACGAGACGTTCTTCCCCGAGCTGATGACAGCGCACAAGGCGCTCGACGCCGCCGTCGAAGCCGCCTATGGCGTCGACTTCGGCGGGGACGAGGAGAAGATAGTCGCCCATCTTTTCAACCTGTACGCCAAGAAGGTCGGTGAACTATAGTGCCCAACTCTATCTACAATCCCATATCGCTGGAGGTCGGTAACATCCTGAAGGATGTTCAGACGGGCAAGATTGGCCTGCCTGATCTGCAACGGCCTTTCGTGTGGGGCAATGAAAAGGTTCGCGATCTGCTTGATTCCATGCTTCGCGGATACCCTATCGGCTATGTGATGCTGTGGGACTCTCCGAGCGATGATGCGGGCAAGAAGTCTGCCATAGGCTCGAACCAAAAGGTGTATGCCGTCCCCAAGTCCCTTGTCATCGACGGACAGCAGAGGCTCACTGCCCTCTTGAGCTCTCTGTACGGCGTACCCGTGCGAGACAAGAACTTCAGGGAGCGAACGGTGAAGATCGCCTACGACCCCATCGCACGCTCATTCAAGAATGCCGATGCCTCGACCGAGAAGGATTCGCGCTATGTGCCCGACGTATCCGAGGCCTTCGCGGCGAACCACGACAACAAGCTGAGCGCCTATCGCAGGGCGTTCATCAAGCGCCTTAACGAGGCGAATGCCAAAAAGGGAGAACCCGAACTCGATGATGGCGGCGAGGACGCCGTCGAGAGCGGGCTCAACGCATTACTCGGGCTTGAGCGCTATCTTCTGCCGACGCTGGAGATTTCCGAATCGGCTGACGAGGAGACCGTATCGGACATCTTCGTGCGTGTGAACTCGCAAGGGCAGGCGCTTAAGCAGGATGACTTCATCATGACCCTGCTTTCGGTCTACGAACCTGCCATGAGGGAGCGCATAGAGGAGTTCTGCGCCATGAGTCATGCGCCCGCAAAGGGCACCTCGTACAACCCGCTCATGACCGTCTCGCCGACGCATATCATTCGCGCCACGGTGGGCGTGGGGTTCAAGAGGGGTCGCCTGCGTTATGCCTACCAGATTCTTCGCGGGCGAGATCTCAAGACAAAGGAAACGACGCCCGAGACGCGGGCCGAGAACTTTGCCACGTTCGGTCGCGCCCTCGATCTCGTGCTCGACTTGAACAACTGGCATGCCTTCATCAACACGCTGGCGGAGGCGGGCTACGTCTGTTCCAACCAGGTGGGGTCGGGCAACGCGCTCATGTTCTGCTGTGCGTTCTACCTTATCGGGCGCTACGAGTTCGGTATGGAGCCGTTGGCTGTGCGCAGGCTCGTGCGGCGCTGGTATTTCGCCGCAGCCATAACGGGGCTCTATGTGGGGTCCTTCGAATCCGAGTTCGAGCAGCAGCTTAACGACGTCTCGCGCCTTGAGACCGCCGATGAGTTCCGGGCGTACTTCGACCGTAGGCTCGCCGCCATCATGACGGACGATTATTTCTCCATCACGCTGCCCAGCTCCCTCGACGCAAACGAGGCGGCGGGCCCGACCTGGTGGGGCTTCGTCGCGGCTCAGGTCGTGCTCGGTGCCAAGGCGCTGTTCAGCACGGCCCCGCTGTCCCAGCTCCTGCTCATGGGCTCGTCGGGCTCGAAGAAGGCGCTGGACAAACACCACCTGTTCCCGGACAACTACCTGAAGTCTAGGGGCTACCTCTCGCAGCGCAGCAACAGGGGCAACTTCACCCTCGTGGACTACCAGAACAACATCTACATCTCGGACGACGCCCCGAGCGAGTACGTCAGGAAGTACCGCGACTCGCTGGGGGAGGACGAGTATCGCCGCAACTGCGAGGAGCATGCCCTGCCTGTTGGGTTTGAGGACCTCGATTACGAGGAGTTCCTAGGCAAGCGAAGGCAGCTTATGGGCGAGCTGGTGAAGAGGGCCTACGAGCGGCTTTAGGTCTCCATTGTGGATCGGGGAGAGGTTACTGCCGACTCCTCCCCGACGCGCAGGTCGAGAGGGCCGAGGCGTGGCAATCGGCCTTGCGGCCGATGGGTCCCGCTTATGGGCGGGACCCCCGCGACGCACGGCGTCGCTCTCGCTGCGGCTCCCTGGCAACGCTCCCCAGGGTCGCGTTTCGTCCGCCTCCGCTCACGCCGGCCCAGCCCGCCGAACGGCTGCGCTCGATGGCTTCCAGAGGTCGCCATCGCTCCGCCGTGGTCGCCGGGCTGGGCCTCTCGCGCCGGGTCGCCGAGCGCCGTCGTGCGACGCTCCCCAGGGTCGCGTCTCCTCGGCGTCGGTTCAACCGGCGCTCACCTGCCCGGGCTCGCGTTGCCTTGGGCAACCGGCTCGCTCCGTGCAGGCAAGATATGGATTCCGTTGCACGGAATCATCTTGCCCGCCTGCGGCGGGACGGCGAACCGCTCCGAGGTCGCTCTCACCGAAGGGCAAAAGAAGGGGCCGGAACGCCTGTTGCGTTCCGGCCCAAATGCTCAGTCGTCTCGGCCGTTCTGGTTCTCCAGCGCCCTGCGCTCAAGCTCCCGGAACGCCCGCATCGCCGTCGCTATCCCGCGCAGCGTGAAGCGGATGGCGATGCCAGTCGAGCGGTCGACGGCAAAGCCGAGCCTTCCGCCGTTGACCTTCCTCATGCCCCCGAGAGACTTCGAGGGGAAGCGGTACTGGAGGCTCCCGCCCTTCGACCTGGCGAGCTCGATGCCGTCCCGCTTGAGCCGCCGCTCAAGCTCGCCCATCCGGTCGGGGCAGTCGCGCATGCGCCCGACCTCCTCGATTCGGCGGGCGACCGCGACGCGGATGCGGGCGTTCTCCGAGCGCGCGGCCTGCCCCTTTCGGGCCATGTCGCGCTCTTCCGTGCCGGGTTGCCTCGCGTGGACGCGCGAGTTGGCCTTGCCGCGCTCAAGCTGCCTGAGGCCGTACCTTTCGTCCAGGGTACGGACGGTCTTCACGCGTGATGCCGCCGCCTTTCGGGCGGGGCCCTCGTCGAGCCTTCGGCCGGTTTCCAGATCACTGCGGTTGATGCCGAGGTGCACGGCGTAGCGGTCGGTGGCGTCCGCGCGGCAGCGCTCGCGGTGCAGCACCATCACGACTTCCTGGTTGGGGTAGCGCTCGGCCACGTACTCCCTCGCATAGCGCATGCACAGCTCCGGCGTCATCTTCCCGCCGTTGAGGTCGCACTCGTCTGGGAGGAACCCGAGTATCTGGTGCTGCATGTAGGTACACTTGGCATCGGCCTTGCCGGGCCTGTCGTGACCCATGGCCGCCCTCGTGTCTGCCATCTCCTGAAACCAGCGGTCATCGTCGATGATGTTCTGCGTGCCGTGGGCGAGTGCCTTGTCGCGGTCCCAGGAGAGATAATCCCTGAGTCTCGCGAGGTGCTTCTCGCTGCAGACGCTCGTCTGCTTTATCGCCGTCATGGTCGCCTCCCTAGTCGAGCGAGAGCCCGCTGAATTTGCCGCCCGGCTTGCTCCCGTTCTTCTTCTCCGGCTCGGGCCACTTTGGGCACCAGGTCGAGGCCTCCTCGCGCATCTTCCCAGCAGCTGACTCGTCGAGGCGGCGCTGGTAGGCGCGACGGTTCTCCGCCTCGTGCTCGGGGGTTCCGAGGTCGAAGTGCTCCCTTGTGGGCGTGTTGGTGCAGTCGGTGACGGGGGAGCGGAAGACGCCGGCTCGACATGCGGGCATACCGTTGTCCGCGTGCTTCACGACGATGATCCCGTCCCGGTCCGGGGCCATGTCGCGCCACTCCCAGGGGTGTATCACGTCGTCGGCGCTCTCGCTGTAGGACGTCGAGGAGGACGTGCCTGACGCGGCCCTGCCGTTGCTCGTGCCCTGCGTGTGGCGCGTGGTCTTGCCGATGAGCTCGGTGAAGTACCGGCGGTCCTCCTCCTCGGCGAGCTTCATCGCAATCTTGACCCCGCAGTTCGCGAGGATCTTCCTGCGGCCGTCTCTCTCGCCGTACTTGTTGAGCTGGGATACGTCCTGCGTCGCTCCGACCCAGAACGTCCCGCACCCGCGCCCGAGACTGAGGAGGGCGGGCAGGCACTCGACGCGGGGCAGGTTGCCCCACTCGTCGCCGAGTATCTGCACGGGGCGGGGGAGCCTGCCGCCGTTCACGTCCGCGACCGCCTGGACCGAAGCCCAGAGCTGCGAGAGGAATATCGCTGCTATGCAGTTGTAGGGGGAGCCCTCGTCGAGCACGTGGAGGAAGACGGCACTCTTATCCGTGAGCACCGTTCGCGGGTCGATGTCGGAGCCGGAGGTCATCCATGCGACCGGCGCGGACGAGAACGGGCGGAGTGCTACCTTGAGCGTCGAGAGGATGCTCCTGAGCTCGTTGCCGCCCGAGGAGACGAACTGCGACGCCCTGCCCTTGGCGGGGTGGCCGCTCGGCAGAGTGCGGAAGACGGCCTTCAGGGGCTCGGACGGGTCGTCTCCCTCGGCCTCGGTGCCGCGGTCCAGGACCTCGCAGACGGTCGCGAGGTGCTTTGATCCCTCGGGACACTCGTCAGACATGGAGACCAGCAGGACCAGGGCCGAGAGCAGGCCCCTGGCCGAGGCGGTCCAGTGCGAGCCCTTGTCTTTCTCGTCGTCCTGCACCACGAGCTCCGCGATGGCGTCCGCCGCCTGCTCGGCCTCCTGGTCGCGCCCCTCGGCATGGAGGTCGAGCACCTGCTTGAGCGGGTTGAACCTCTGTCCCCTATAGGGGTGCTGCGTGTCGAGAAGCAGGACGCGATAGCCGCGACGGGCCAGCTCGTCGCCCGTGAGTTCTATGAGCTCGTTTTTCACGTCGGAGACGATTAGGGTCGCGGGCTCGGATCCGTTGGAAGCGCCGCCGTAGCTGAGCAGGTCGATTGAGGGGAGATAGAGGAAGCGACTCTTACCTGACCCGGTGGCCCCTGACACGAAGGCCATCTTCTTGGGCTCGTAGAGATAGCAGGGTTTGCCGTGATACTTGGTGAACCCATAGACGAACCCACGTGACGAGGGATTCGTCGAGCCGTCCCAGGTCATGGACCCTTTTATGACCTCACGACCCGTCTTGACGTGGGCGTCGCCGAGCACGCCGCCGTCCTCGGCTCGTGATTTGAGGGCGCTTGAGTAGGCGATGAGGGCGCAGGTGCAGAGTGCAAGGAGGAAGACGAACAAGGCCCCGAGGGGATGGGTGACGAACCCGTCCGAGAGCCACCAGCCGAGGACAGTCTCCGCGTCGAACGTTGTGGGAATTGCCGATGCGTCGAGTCCGTACCCGGCGACGAGCATGTCGATGGGGGCGGCGAGTACGGGGCATGCGAGGATCGCTAGGAAAAGGGATGATAGGAGCGCTGTGAGCATCTTGGTTTTCATGATAGTTCTCGATTCTTGGAGATGAGGTTTGAAAGCTGCGAGGCCGTGCTCGACACCAGTCGGACGGCCTCCGTGAGCTGCCGGGCCGTCTGCGCATCCACGCCATAGGCGTTTGCGGCATGGACGGCCTGGTTGAGGTTTCCGCCCTGCTTCTTCATCTGGTGGAGGATTTGCCGCAAGGTCGCCTCGTCGGCGACCTTGACGGGCTTCTGCCCGATGCGGAGGGCAGCTTCGCGCATGAACGTCGATGGGGCCATGTCAAAAGAGGAGGAGCGCGCCATGATGACGGCACGCTCCTCCTCGGTCATGCGGACGTTGATATGCGCGGTCTTGCTGTTGCCGCGCATGGCCTAGCCCTCCTGGTCATAGAAGGTGGCATGGGGCGCGTCGAAGGTGAGCTTGGCGCTCCCAAGCGTGCCATAACGTGCCTTAAGGACGCGAACGAGCAGGGGACGAACATCTAGCTCTGAGTTGTACTTCCGCTCCTTCTTGTCCCTGCCGTCGACCTGCAGGAAGAGAGCGTTGTCGGAGCCGTAGTCGATACCCTGCGAGCCAGCGAAGACGTTGAGCTCGGTGTTCGCATCGTTGTACTTATCGCGCGCGACGCTGCTTATCAGGAAAACGGGGACGTCATACGTCCGGGCGATGTTGCCCAGGGCTTGGAC
>DBFMRS010000088.1:0-5665 GCA_048387515.1 Collinsella sp. | reverse complement strand
CCGAAGCCGGTGCGGATCCGCGCAGCGAATACGCGGACGTCCTTTCGCCCGCACCATTGATTGAAAGAGCTCCCAGCAATGGGAGCTTTTTTGTTATGGGCCTCTTGTTGATGTCACGTTGCTGCTTCGTGCGGGTATCCTAATGCCAACGTGTGCCTATCAGAGGAGAGACCATGCTGTTGTCCGGTATCATCGCCGCCCTTACCAGCCTTTTGATTCCCATCATCATCCTGTTGTTGCTGCTTCCCAACGCCTGCTATGTCGTTGAACAACAGCATGCCGTGATCATCGAGCGTCTGGGCAAGTTTAACCGCATCGTCAACGCGGGCTTCCACATGAAGGTGCCCGTGATCGACCGCAAGGCCGCCACGGTGAGCCTGCGTACCATGAAAAACGGTTTTGGCATCGACGTTAAGACCCAGGACAACGTGACCATCGGCCTTGAGGTCTCTGCTCAGTACCACGTGAGCTATGACATGGGCGCCGGCCCGGCAGATTCGGGTATCTACAAGAGCTACTACATGCTGCAGGAGCCCGTCGACCAGATGCGTGACTTCATCACCGACGCCCTGCGCTCTTCGATCCCCGTCTACACACTCGATGAGGTCTTTGCCAAGAAGGATGACATCGCCAAGGACGTTAATGCCACCGTGTCCGAGCAGATGGCTGCCTACGGCTTCACCCTCGTGTCGACGCTCATCACCAAAATCGCACTGCCGACCGAGGTTGAGAACTCCATGAACGACATCAACGCCGCCCAGCGCAAGCGCGCTGCGGCACAGGAGCTCGCCGAGGCCGACCGCATCAAGCGCGTCACCGAGGCGACCGCCGAGGCCGAGGCTATGGAAAAGGCGGGCGAGGGCATCGCCAACCAGCGCAAGGCCATCGCACTGGGTATCAAAGATTCGCTCGAGATTATCCAGGAGACGGGTGTCGGCAATGACGAGGCCAACCAACTGTTCATGTTTACGCAGTGGTCCGAGATGATGACGGAGTTCGCTCGCACGGGTAAAACCTCGACGGTCGTGCTGCCGAGCGACTTCTCGCAGTCGGCCTCGATGTTCGAGCAGATGCTGGCTGTCGGTAAGGTTCAAAACGATTCGAAGGAGTAAACGCGCGTGAAATACACCGTCGTTTGCGTCGGTAAGCTCAAGGAGAGCTTTTGGAAGGACGCGTGCGCTGAGTACACCAAGCGCCTGGGTGCCTATGCCAAGGTTGATATCCGCGAGGTGGCCGATATCGACCCGGCTAAGGCGGGCGGCGTGGATGCCGCGCGCGACAAGGAGGGGGCGGCAATTCTTGCTGCATTGCCGTCTCGGGCGCATGTGATCCTGCTGGCTATCGAGGGCAAGGAGCGTTCGAGTGAGGAGCTCTCGGCGCGGCTCGACGATCTTATGCTGCGAGGCAGCAGCGACATTGCCTTTGTAATCGGCGGTTCGGACGGCGTGAGCGATGACGTGCGCGCCCGCGCCGACGAGATGCTCAGCTTTGGACGTATTACCTTGCCGCATAACTTGGCGCGCGTGGTGCTGCTGGAGCAAATCTATCGCGCCTGCAAGATCAGCCGAGGCGAGCCGTATCACAAATAGGTTGGCAATACGAAACAATGGCGTGGGACAATACCTTTCGTTTTGAGGAATGTGTCTGAAAGGACTATGCGATATGAAGATTGGATTTGTCGGTTTTGGCAATATGGCGAGCGCTATGGCCGATGGCTGGATCGCTGCCGGTGTAGCTGCGAGCGACATGTGCGCCTGCGCGGGTCGCTACGACGCACTGGTTGAGCGCTGCGAGGCGCGCGGCATGGTCGCCTGCCATGATGCCGCCGAGGTTGTCGCCGCATCCGATATCGTGGTCGCTGCGGTCAAACCGTACATGATCGAGAAGGTATTCGCCCCGCTCAAGGACATTCTTGCCGACAAGGTCGTTCTGTCGGTTGCCTGGACTTGGGACAGTGCCAAGTGGGAGCAGGTCCTGCCGGGCGTCGCGCACATCTCGACGGTGCCCAACACACCGGTTTCGGTGGGCGAGGGCGTCATCGCCTGCGAGAAGGCTTCCACGCTTAGTGATGAGCAGAGCGCAGTGGTGCTTGATCTGCTTGGCAAGCTCGGTGCGGTGGTCGAGCTCGACACGAGTCTGCTGTTTGTGGGCGGTACCGTGGGCGGTTGCGCACCGGCATTTGTCGCCATGGCGATCGAGGCCTTGGGCGACGCGGCCGTCAAGCACGGTATCCCGCGCGCCGATGCCTATCGCATTGTGAGCCAGATGGTACTAGGTACGGCAAAGCTGCAGCTTGCAACTGGCCAGCATCCTGCGGCGATGAAGGATGCCGTATGCTCGCCCGGCGGTGCCACCATCAAGGGCGTCGTCGCGCTCGAGGACGCCGGCATGCGCAGCGCCCTGGTCAAGGCAATTGACGCAACTCTCCAATAAAACCTACCAAAAAAGACAGGTATATTTTGGCAGGTTTTTCCTGCGGTTTTGTCGCATGTACGAAAAGCGCCCCGCAACTGGCTCAATTCCAGTTGCGGGGCGCTTGCATTTGCCCAGATAAAACCGACCAAAATAAACCTGTCCCTTTTTGGCAGGTTAGTCCCAGAAGCTGTCTTCCTCATCCTCGGACTTGGGCCCGCGGTCGACGTACATCTTATGGGTGCGCTTCTCCATTACAAAGGCAAGAATCGCAAATAACAGGATGCCGCCGGCGAAAAGGATGGCAAAACCGGTGCGGGTGCCAAACAAAAAGGAAAAAACTGCGTCCATTGGGTGCCTTCTTGCGTAGTTGAGTTGGGTCGTAAACGCTCATAAGTATATACTTGCCCATACATGTACAAGGTTGCAACCTAAATGGAATGTATATCGCCGGAGGATCTAATGCTTGATATCAAGTTTGTTCGCGAGAACCCCGATGCCATCGATGTCGCCATGGCTAACCGCCAGACGTCTTGGGATCGCGAGAAGTTCTTTGAGCTCGACGACGAGCGTCGTGCCGTCATCACCGAGGTCGAGGAGCTCCAGGCTACGCGCAACGCCGAGTCCAAGAAGATCGGCGCCCTGATGAAGGAGGGCAAGAAGGACGAGGCCGAGGCCGCCAAGGAGGCTGTGCGCGCCGTCAACGAGAAGATTGACGGTCTGGCCGAGCGCCGCACTGCTCTCGAGCAGGAGCAGTACGACTTTATGGCTCACCTGCCCAACATTCCGTGCGATGCCACCCCGTACGGTAAGGACGAGGATGAGAACATCGAGCGTCGCCGCTGGGGCACCCCGCGCGAGTTCGACTTCGACTTTAAGCCGCACTGGGACCTGGGCACCGATCTGGACATCCTCGACTTCGAGCGCGGCAACAAGCTCTCCGGCAGCCGCTTCACCGTTCTCGGTGGCGCCGGCGCCCGCCTGGAGCGCGCCCTTATCAACTTCTTCCTGGACACGCACACGAGCCGTGGCTTCAAGGAGTGGTGGCCGCCCATCGTCGTCAAGCGTCAGACCATGTTCGGTACGGGTCAGCTGCCCAAGTTCGAGGACGACGCCTATCACGTCTCGGGCGACAACTTCCTGATCCCTACCGCCGAGGTCGTGCTCACCAACCTGCACGCCGGTGAGGTCCTCGACGCCGACACCCTGCCGCGCCGCTACACTGCCTTCACTCCCTGCTTCCGCGAGGAGGCCGGTTCCGCCGGTCGCGACACCCGCGGCATCATCCGTCAGCACGAGTTCGACAAGGTCGAGATGGTCAAGTTCGCTAAGCCGGAGGAGTCCGACGAGGAGCTCGAGAGCATGACCGCCGAGGCCGAGTACCTGCTGCAGCAGCTGGGTCTTCCGTATCGCGTGATTAGCCTGTGCACCGGCGACCTGGGCTTCTCTGCCCGTCAGACCTACGACGTTGAGGTCTGGCTGCCGAGCTACAACGCCTACAAGGAGATCAGCTCCTGCTCCAACTGCGGTGACTTCCAGGCTCGCCGCGCCAACATCAAGTATCGCGACCCTGAGAACTTCAAGGGCTCGCGCTACCTGCACACTCTCAACGGTTCCGGCCTGCCGGCCGGCCGCACCATGGCCGCCATTCTGGAGAATTACCAGAACGCCGACGGCACCATCACGATCCCCAAGGTTCTGCGTCCTTACATGGGCGGTCTCGAGAAGATCGAGCCGTTCGCGTAACTTGGCTGCATAGGGGATATGCAAGGGCGCTCCTTCGGGGGCGCCCTATTTTGTGCGCAGGTCCATATCATGCCGTGCGGACAGCTCAATAGAAAACACACGAACAACTGTTCTGTATACAGCCATCTACCTGCTATGCTTTTGCTAAATAAGAGCGAGAGAAAGGGGACGCGATGGAGCTGTTTGATGATCGGGTGGTTTTGTTTGAGAGCGACGAGGGCGGGGAGTACCTGCTTGTAACGTGTGAGCCGTCTGGCATGGGCGGCCTGGTGGTTCGACAGACGAGTGAGGGTCCGTTGACCCAATGGTGCTTTGAGGAGTCGCCGCATGTGGTCGAGACCTTTGTGACGCACGAGGGGCTTGTGGCGCTGGAGCACTTCTATGGAGTTGGGACTTCCAACCAGGTCGCGCGCATGCTGAGCATCTCGTTTGCCGATTATGATTGTGCCCAGCGGGTGAGATCGCTCCTGAGGGAACTTGATGCCAAGTTTGACGCGATCGAAAAGCCAATCAATCGTACGGGGAACGGCAGTATATGCGGGGCAGCATGACAAAACCGCGTTCCACAAAAAAGTTTGAGATTGTGCTTGACTCCAATAAGCTAAAGTGGTTTTATATGTCTTGCGCTGCGGCGTTACCTCAGCTGGATAGAGGGTCTGACTACGAATCAGAACGTCATAGGTTCGAATCCTATACGCCGCACCAATTGAAATCGAAAGCCTCCGGCAACGGGGGCTTTTCTTTTACGTCGGCACTGCATGGATTCGAACCTCGGTCGAGGCGCGGGCGTAAAGAAAACGCGGAGCGTTTTTAGCCCGCGGGCGAGCGCGCCGGCAGGCGGGCGAAGCCGGTGCGGATCCGCGAAGCGGATGCGCGGAATCCTATACGCCGCACCAATTGAAATCGAAAGCCTCCGGCAACGGGGGCTTTTCTTTTATTCCGCCACCGCATGGATTCGAACCTCGGTCGAGGTGCGGGCGTCTTAATCATCACTTCTTAAAATTTTTCCAAATTGTCGCTTGACCCATCGAGGGGTCACGTGCATAATAATCCGTGCGTTGCGGCGTTACCTCAGCTGGATAGAGGGTCTGACTACGAATCAGAACGTCATAGGTTCGAATCCTATACGCCGCACCAATTGAGTTTTAAGCCTCCGGAAACGGGGGCTTTTCCTTTACGGGGGCATTGCGGAGATTCGAACCTCGGTCGAGGCGCGAGCGTTAAGAAAACGCGGAGCGTTTTAGCGAGCGGGCGAGTCCGCCGGCAGGCGGGCGAAGCCGGTGCGGATCCGCGCAGCGGATGCGCGGAATCCTATACGCCGCACCAATCGAACTTGAAGCCTCCGGCAACGGGGGCTTTTCTTTTATGGCAACACCGCATGGATTCGAACCTCGGTCGAGGCGCGGGCGTAAAGAAAACGCGGAGCTTTTTTAGCCCGCGGGCGAGCGCGCCGGCAGGCGGGCGAAGCCGGTGCGGATCCGCGCAGCGGATGCGCGGAATCCTATAC
>DBFMRS010000087.1:0-2569 GCA_048387515.1 Collinsella sp. | reverse complement strand
ACCCATGTCGACGAACTCGGCGAGCGGCACGCGGCCGGCGCCCGTCAGCTCAACATACGAATCGAGCGCCAAAAAGGCCGAGAGCACGTCCGAAAAACCAAAGCGGCCGTAGATGCTGCCGCCCACCGTGGCGGTATTGCGCAGCTGCACGCCCACGATGTCGTGGACGGCGAACTCAAAGACATTGTTGACAAGCGCGTTGAGCCCAGCATGACGCTCGAGCTGGCGCAGGGTGCACATGGCACCGATGCGAAACTCGGTCTCGGTCTCCTCGATCTGATCGAGTCCGCAGGCCGAAAGGTCAATCGCCGTCGCCACGCGACGCGAACCCAGGCGCATCCAGATGCCGCCGCCCACAATCTTGTTGTTGCGGTTCTTCTGTAAGAGCTCATAGGCTTCGGCCGCGTTTCCAACACGGACGTAGGTACCGAACTTGAGCACGTTCTCCCCCATCTCTTCACTTGTCCAGCACGTTTAAGTGTACCAAACGAGGGGCCGCACACCGTTTTAGGACAAAATCCTCCCACCCATCCATAACTTGCGGTGATATACGGACTGATTAGTCGTTCTGGAACGCAAAACAGTCCGTATATCACCGCAAGTTATGAGGAGTCCTCCGGGATAGAAAAGGCTCCCAGCCGGATAGCTGGGAGCCTCATCGCATGCTATGTCGAGCGAAGATTTAGCAGACGCCCTGGGCGAGCATGGCGTCGGCGACCTTCAGGAAGCCGGCGATGTTGGCGCCCATGACAAAGTTGCCCTCCTGGCCGTACTCCTTGGCGGTGTCGTCCACGTTGTGGAACATGCCGCGCATGAGCTGCTCGAGCTTGCCGTCGACCTCCTCGAAGGTCCAGGACAGGTGCTCGGCGTTCTGGCTCATCTCCAGGCCGGACACGAGCACGCCACCGGCGTTGGCAGCCTTACCAGGCATAAAGGCAACGCCGTTCTCCTGGAAGTAGGTCGTGGCCTCGATGGTCGTGGGCATGTTCGCGCCCTCGCCGACCACCTTGCAGCCGTTGGCGACGAGCGCCTGGGCATCCTCGAGCAGCAGCGTGTTCTCGCGAGCGCAGGGCAGCGCGATGTCGCAGGGCAGCCGCCAAACGCCGCGGCCGTCGCCCTCGTGCCACACGGCGTTGGGCTTCTCGTCAACGTACATGGCGAGCGTAACGCCCTTGTCGTGGCCAGAGCGCTTCTTGTTGTAGATGTGCTCGAGCACGGTGTAGTCGATGCCGTCGGGATCCTCGACCCAGCCGTGAGTATCGGAGCAGGCCAGCACCTTGCCGCCGAGCTGGGAGACCTTCTGGACCGCGTAGATAGCGACGTTGCCGGAGCCGTGAACGACGACGTTCTTGCCCTCGAAGGAGTCGCCGCGGCTCTTAAGGTACTCGTCCACAAAGTAGGCCAGACCGTAACCGGTGGCCTCGGTACGGGCGAGCGAGCCGCCAAAGGAGAGGCCCTTGCCGGTAAGAACGCCGGTCCACTCGTTGGTCAGGCGCTTGTACTGACCGAACAGGTAGGCAACCTCGCGGCCGCCAACGCCCAGGTCGCCGGCGGGAACGTCGGTGTTGGGGCCAATGTGGCGATAGAGCTCGGTCATGAAGGACTGGCAGAAGTGCATGATCTCGTTGTTGGACTTGCCCTTGGGGTCAAAGTCGGAGCCGCCCTTGCCGCCGCCCATGGGAAGGGTGGTCAGGCTGTTCTTGAGGATCTGCTCCAGACCCAGGAACTTGAGCATACCCAGGGTGACCGTCGGGTTAAAGCGCAGGCCGCCCTTGTAGGGTCCAATGGCAGAGTTGAACTCGACGCGGTAACCGCGGTTGACCTGAACCTTGCCCTGGTCGTCGACCCAGGGAACACGGAACATGACGATGCGCTCGGGCTCGACGAGGCGCTCAAGCAGGGCGGCCTCCTCGTACTCGGGATGGGCGTCGAGCGCCGGCTGGATGGTGCCGAGAATCTCGGTCGCGGCCTGGATGAACTCAGGCTGCTCGGGATAGCGGGCCTTGAGCTCGTCGAGAACTTTCTGCGTGTAGCTCATGCTTCCTCCAATTGATGGAAAAGAAAAGTGTCGTTCGAGGCGCCCCATGCGCCGCGAGCTTTATCGAGTATGGATAATATCGCACTGTTGCAGCAAAGTTTCGCATAAGCCGACGAGCGGATGTTTCGTTTTGATTACGATGCAGGTAGAAGCGTTTTTGAGTGCCTGACGTGCAAAACCCGTGTTTCAAACCTGTTTCGTCCACGTGTTCCAAACCACCACATTGGGGACAGGCACCTTTGTGGTGGTGTTGGTGGTTAGAGGACGAGCTGGTGGTAGTCGGCGGGGGTTACGCGGCCCTCGGTGGCGGCGCGGAAGGCGGCGAGGGCATCGCCCGAGAACGGCATGGCCCAGCACAGTCCGCAGCCGGCGGTAATGGAGCCGGGCAAAGGCATAATGCGCCCGGGCACGCCGGCATTCAGGCAAAGCTGCTCGCACTCCATCACATCAAAGGTGCTATCGAACGAAACGATAATCTTGCGCTCGTGGTCGAGGGCATCACCGGACTGGCCTTCGCGGTGTGCCTCACGA
>DBFMRS010000086.1:0-11663 GCA_048387515.1 Collinsella sp. | reverse complement strand
ACAGTAAAGGCCTCGGCTCGTTTGGTGCGAGCCGAGGCCTTTTGCGTTGGGCGGATGCTGTCGGTGGTGAACTAGAACAGGAAGCCGATGGCGATGAGGGCGATGCTGACGATGAGCACGGCGATGTCCAGGCCCTTGATGGGGTAGCGCTTGTACGAGCTGGCGCGCGTACGCAGATAGAAGCCGCGCTGTTCTGCCGCCAAGGCTGTGGCATCGGTCTTGCCCACGCTCGAGATGAGCAGTGGCACACACAGTGGCAGCATGAGCTTAAGCTTCTTGATGGGGTTCTTGGTGTCGTATTCGACGCCGCGTGCGGTCTGCGCCTCCATGATGGCGTTCATCTCCTGACCAAACACCGGCACAAAGCGCAGCGCCGTGGTAAAGGTGAAGGCATAGCGATACGGCACGTGCAGCACCTCGACGCAGGCGTTGGCAAGGTCGTTGAGCTTGGTCACCATGAGCATGAGGATGAGCGGTAACGCCACACCCAGCAGGCGCAGACAGGCCTTCGATCCTGTGATGAGACCCGTGTCGGTGATAAAGCCCCACACCACGTTGCCATCGCGCATAAAGGCCAGCTGGAGCACCAGCATGATAAGCGCGAGCGGAATCAGCAACTTGAGCAGCGAGAACAGACGGTCGACGACGCCGGCATAGGCACCCAGCGCAAGGGTGAGTGCCAAAAAGCCCAGCAGCGCCACATAGGTGTCGGACAAGAAGATGCCGACGATGATGGCGGCGGCGAGGCCCAGTTTGACGACGGGATTCAGGCGATGCAGCAGCGTATCGCCCGGCATGTAGTCGATGACGTTAACCACGGTGGACCATCTCCTTGGCAATTCGAACGACATCGGTGACCTCGCTCACCTGCGCAAAAGCGGGCGAGACGGAAGATGCCAGACGGCGCGAGAGTTCAATAACCTGGGGAGGCTCCACGTAGGCACGCCGCATGAGATCGATGTTCGAGAATAGCTCGTGCGTGCGGCCGCGGTCGAGGATGCAGCCGTCGGCCATTACCACAATGCGCTCGGCAAAGTCGGAGACGACTTCCATGTCGTGGCAGACCATGATTACGGCGCAGCCGCGCTCGGCCATGGTACGCACGGTTTCCATGACGGTCATGCACTCGCGGTAGTCAAGGCCGCTCGTGGGCTCGTCGAGCACGACGATTTTGGGCTCTACGACCACGACGGAGGCGAGTGCCACCATCTGGCGCTGGCCGCGCGACAGCGAGAAGGGCGCCTCGTCGGCAGGCAGGCCAAAGCGGTCGATGACGAGTTGAGCACGACGCAGAGCCTCGGTGCGGTCGATGCCGGCAAGCTCCAGGCCAAAGGCGACCTCGTCGAGCACGGTGTCCTTGCAGATCTGGCGGTCGGGGTTTTGGAAGAGCGTTGCGACCTCGCGGGCGATACGGCTCGTGGGGACCGCGGCAGTATCCAGGCCCGTAACGCGCACGCTGCCCGAGGCGGGCTTAAGCAGGCCCGTGAGCAGCTTGGTGAGCGTGGTCTTGCCGGCACCGTTCTGGCCGACGATGCCCACGAGCTCGCCAGGATAGAGCGTCAGGCTAAGGTCGTGTACGGCGGCGCCGCCATTGGGATAGGCAAACTCAACATGGTCGAAGGTGAGCACGGGTTCGGCGTCCTTGGCATGAGGACGCAACGACGGTGCATGCGGGGAACCGGTGGGCGCCTGGGCTTCGATGGCTGCGTGTGCGGGGTCGACGATGCCCGAAATCAGGCGTTCGGCCTCATCGACATCCAAGCAAGGGGTACCGCTTACCAGACCATCGGCCTCGAGGCTATTGAAGATACGCGTGACGCGAGGGCAGTCGACGCCGATGGCACGGAGCTCGTCGGTATGTGCGAAGACCTCGTGTGGCTCGCCCTGCAGCGCGATTTCGCCATGGTTGAGCACGAGCACGCGGTTGCAGTACTCCGAGAGCAGGGCGACCTTTTGCTCAACGACGACGATGGTGATTCCAAGTGCGCGGTTTGCCTCACGCAGCGTCTCGAAGACCAACGTGGAGCTGGCGGGGTCGAGTGCCGCGGTGGGCTCGTCGAGAACCAAGACGCGCGGGCGCATGGCGAGGATGGCGGCGATGGCTACCTTTTGCTTCTGTCCGCCCGAGAGGGTTGCGATCTCGCGGTCGCGCAGGTCGCTGATGCCGACGGTCTCGAGCGTTTCGCTCACGCGCTGCTCGATCTGGTCGTGGGGAACGCCAAAGTTCTCGAGGCCAAAGAGCATCTCGTCCTCGACGACCGAAGCGACCATCTGCGTGTCGATATCCTGCAGCACACTGCCGACGATTTGCGACACGTCGGTGAGCGAGACTTCGCAGGTGTCGTGGCCGTCGACCATGACGGACCCAAAGAACGTGCCGGTGTAGTGGTGGGGCACGGCGCCCGACAGACAGGCGGCAAGCGTGGACTTGCCGGCGCCCGAGGGCCCGATGATGCCGATGAAATCTCCCTTGTTCACGCTGAGCGAGATGTGGCTGAGCGCCTGCTCGGTCTGCGTGCCATAGGAGAACGAGACATCGTCGACGTTGATGATCGTTTCCATGGATACCTTTCATAGTCATTGGGGACGTTCTTAAATGACTAGTCGTTTAAGAACGTCCCCAAGAGCTAGCCGTTTGGGACAGTCTTTGGTGGTGAAGCACGGAGACGGCTTTACGAGGGGCCTCAGGTTGGCGTGAAAGAGGAGCGAAGCGTACTTGGGTACGCGAGCGACGAATGAACGCCAAGATGGGGTGGCTCGTAAAGCCGAGCGGGTTAGTTGAGCTTCAGGGCCTTCTGGATGGGCAGATAGAGGGCGCCGACCAGAATGGCGTTAAAGACGGCGGTCATGGCAACGACGGGCAGCATGGCGGCGGCGAGCTCGCCGACCACGCCGAGCATGGCCATCTTGATGATCATGAAGATGACGCCGGAGACAAAGGTGGTCAGGAAGGTTGCGACAATGGCGATGGCGGGCTTGACCTGACCGTTCTTGCCGGCGGCGTTGACGATGCCGGCCATGAGCATGGCGGCGATGCCCTCGGCGGCAAAATCGACGAACGGCGAAGTGGTGGTGATCTGGATCACGGCAGCCGAGATGAGGCCAATGACGAGCGCCTGGCCGATGTTGGGACGAACGACCAGGATGGTGAGGCAGAAGGCCGAGATGATGAACTCGGGGCTGATCATGCCGCCCGAGATGCCCGAGATGGCCTTGCCGACGGTGAAGTTGAGGATGAAGCCGGCGGCGAGCAGGATGGCAAGCAGGACGAGGGCGCGGACATCGAGTTTGCCACGGTCGGCGGTCTGGACGGTGCGGGGCTGGGTGGCGGTGGTGTTCTGAGACATGGTGAAAATCCTTTCGGAATGGGAGTGCAAGAGAAAAGCGGAGGCGCGTGATGCGAATGCGATCGGGCTCGAGATAGAAAAAGGCCCCCGGTCGAAACCGGAGGCCTTCCAATCACCTAGAGCGCAAAAACAGGCGTGAGGGACTCACTGTCGACCGATCGTATTCGCATCACGCCACCACCAGTTGTTGAGAGACTTCATCGTGTTCTTCATGTTGGTGGCTCCTTTCGTGATGCCGTGGCGCGGTCGCACCTAGTTGCTGTTGCGCTGCACTATAGCACAGCGAAGTGTGCGCGGGGAAATCTTTTTTGAAAAGATTTCAGGCGGGTTTCCCGCCGGTCAAAAGAGCGGGCTGAGCGGGCGAGGCTGCCATTGCTGCCTTGTCCGCTCAGCTAAGACGTTACTCCTTATTGCGACGGTAGAGGAAGTAACCGCCCGCGGAGATGACGGCAACGCCAGCGATGGCGAATGCGGCCACCATGCGGCCATCAAAACGATCACCGGTGGTGGGCAGGCCGCCCTTGGTGTTCGTCTTGTTGGTGGTTACCGTGGTCGTGGTGTCCGACTTGCCAGGCTTCTCGGGCTTGGTGGTGGGCTGCTCGGGCTTAGCGGGCTGCTCGGGGGTACCGGGCTGCTCAGGAGTACCGGGCTGCTCAGGAGTACCAGGCTGATCCGGGGTTACCGGGTCGGTGGCAAGAGCGTCCTTGGCGTAGGTGATGGACACCTTGAGGCCGTTGATCTCGGTGTTCAGGTCGCTCGGGGTGAAGGGCTGGTCGAAGTTCTCAGCCTTCAGATAGGCGCGCATCTCCTGGAGCAAGGCCTTGCACTTGACGTAGGTGTTCTCGGTGGCAGCATTGCCGGCCTTGTTTGCCAGGGCGGTACGGGCCTCGGTGCCCTCGGTGGCCTGCATGACCTCGTCGACTTCCAAGTTCTGCTCGACGAGCTCGTTCTGGAGGGCGTCGAGGTAGGTGCGAACGCCGGTGCCGAGCTGCTCACGGTGCTCGAAGCACAGGGAGCTGATGTCCATGAGGACATAGTTGATGGAGTTCTCGGGCTCCTCGTTGTTCACGATGTCCTCCTCTTCGCAGTGATCGAAGGAGACGGTCTGGTCGCTGTAGTACGGGCTAACCTCGGTGAGCAGTGCGGAGTAGTAGGGGATGGCGACGGAGTAGGCGGCGCGGGAGAGTATCTCCCACTGGATGGTCGCGATCTCGGGGTCCATGCCCTGACGGATCTGGAAGAGATTGACCTCGGTGTTGGTCTCGGTACCAATGGCGTAGGCGCCGTCGGTGTTGGCGTTGAGGCCCGGGACCTTCTCGCCGCGGTTGCCAAACGCGCGGATCATCTCAAAGGTGTTCCAGTCGGACTTGCCGGGCTGGAAGAACAGCGGCTGCGCCTTGCTAACCAGGGCGCCGGTCGTGGCACGAGCATCTTCGCGCTCGTCCTTGACGATCTCGTAGTCGGTGCCCTCGGTCAGCGGAGCCATAAAGTAGTCGCGGCCCTGGATATAACGCGCCCAAGAACCCATGCCCGTATTGTTGATAGATGCACCGTAGGTCTGGGCAACATCGAACTGTCCGTCTTCAAAGTACTTGGCGAAGCCCTTCTCTTCGGGCATAGTCTTGATCTCCTCAGAGTGGAGGCAGTTCTCAGGATCGTCAAGATTGACCTGAAAATTGAGGTTACTTATGTTGGGGTTGACCGAAGCGACGTCGTCGGTCAGCTTCATAGCGATCCACTGGTGGCCGGAAAGCGCGGCGAACAGCCAAGTCTCGGTGTTGTCGGCGATGACAATCTGGTCGTTGGAGCAGACGCCCTGCTCGTCAATCAGACTGCCGATAAGCTCGACGCCCTCGCGGGCCGTTGCGCTCTCGCCCAAGATGACGCCCGCGTAGCTGTACTCGCCGATGCCGGTATTTTTGACCTAGGGATTTGCTTTGTGGGCATGCTTGGTCGTGGGATCCGCTGCCTTGGCATCGTCGTTGTAGGAGGTGCTCAGTGTTGCGGAGCAGGAGACGCCCCTCTCATTGATGCCGGCCTCGGAGTAGGCATCCCAGCGTCCGTCCCACTCAGCAGGATGGTCGCGCACGTAGCTGTAACGATACGTAGTCTTGGTCGAGGTGTAGGAGAATCCGGACTCGTCCGAGCTGTAGGTATGACCAGGGCCATAAGAGGGCTCGATGCCATAGTGTTTGAGGTAACGAGTGCCAATGTCCTCGGTGCGGCCGTAGTACGTATTACCGTCGGCCGTCAGCTTGTTGCCCATATAGACCTGCGTGCAGGCGAGCGCAGAGGTCGGCATGGACATGATGGTTGCAGCTCCAAAGGCGAGGCCTATGCCTAACTTCTTGAGCGCGTTGACGGGGTGAGTTTTCCTCATTTTCCCTCCCAGCGTGCGAAAGCCCTCTGTCGCCAGAGGGCTTCAGCCAATAAAGACACCTCATTAGCGTAACGAACTAGAAACAATATTCATCTATGAAAGAAACTTACTCGATAAGCGTGATTAAATATGCGATGAGCGGTAAATCGTACTCATTTTGTAGCTTTACTTAAATAAAGACACCCTGCAATTACTGTATCTGAATAAAGCGCCTTGCACGGGGCGCAAAGAAAAATCCCCCGCTGTTTGGCAAATGCATAAACAACGGGGGAGACGATAATTGGATGAATATCATACCAATGTGGAATTACTTCTTCCGGCGGTGGATCACGTTGATCGCATAGCCGACGAGCATGGCCAAAACGATGACGATAAAGCCGAGCAGGGGATTGTCGTTCATGAGGTCCTCCTATTTTCCGAGCGGTGAGAATTCGTCGACGATGAGGTCGAGGCATTGCGGAAGTGCGCGGGCACCAAAGACGCCCGAGTTGCTGGAGATGATCTCGCCATCGAACTGCATGCCCAGCGACGGGGTGCAGGTGATCTTGGCTTCCTTGGTCTGGATGATCTTGAACTGCGGGCGCCCGAGTACCTTGCCGGCGGGGTCAAGCGCAGCGGTGATCACGGTAGGCAGCAGCTGCACGGTGCGCACGGGTTCGATGACCGCAATGTCGACCATGCCATCGTTCATGCGGCAGTCGGGGAACAGGTTGATGTCGTTTTGGATGACCGAGGTGTTGCCGGCCATGCAGCAGATGCCGTCGAGCTCCTCGACAATGCCGTCATGCTCAATCGTAAAGTGCGCTACCGTAGGGTTGGGCGTGGCGAGCGCAGAGAGGAAGTAGGCGATCTCGCCGATGTCGTTTTTGGTGGGGGCGGCCTTCATCATGATCTCGGCGTCGAAGCCCGAGCCGGCGATGATGATGAAGCCGTGGCGCTTCTCGTTGCCGTTCTCGTCGAGCCAAAAGAGCTCGCCCATGTCGACTTTGACCGTGCGACCGGCACGGCAGGCCTTGGCGAGCGCCGCCGCCTCGGGGGCATTGCCGATGTTGTTGAAGAACAGGCAGGCCGTACCGGAGGGGAAGACGAGCGTGGGGACACCGCATCCGCGCATCTGGTCGAGCACGTTGGAGACAGTGCCGTCGCCGCCCGAAACGACCACGCGGTCAAACTCGCGCACGTCTGCCACGGCGTCCTCGGGTTCCATGCCATCGCCGATAAAGCGCATCACGACCTCGTCGCCGCCCTGTGCAAGGGCGTGCGTGAATGCGAAGATTTCATCTGAGCTGGGGCCCGATGCCGGGTTGTGGATGATAAGGCAGCGCATACTTACGTTCCCGTTCTGTGACTAACCGAGTATAGTTGTAAGGCAATGCCGATATCCTACCCGTGTTTTTCGGGCCTAACCTTATTCGATGGGTTGATATGTACATTTCCACACATCAGGCTCTACTCGACTTTTGCCAGCGCGCCCGTGAGTTCGACGCGATTGCCGTCGATACCGAGTTTTTGCGCGAGCGCACGTTCCATCCGCGTCTATGTTTGGTTCAGATTGCCACCCCTGCTGAGAGCGTCGCGGTCGATCCCCTGGTAATCGACGACCTATCGCCGCTGGCCGAGCTTATGGCCGACGAGAGCGTGACCAAGGTCTTCCACGCGTGCTCGCAGGATATGGAGGTCATGCTCCATACCGTGGGCGTGCTGCCACGACCGATTTTTGACACGCAGGTGGCCGCCGCCTTTTTGGGCGAGCGCCAGCAGATTTCGTATGGCGCGCTTGTTCAGACGTTCTGCGGTGTATCGCTGCCCAAGACCGAGTCGCTGACTGACTGGTCGCGCCGCCCGCTGACCGATAAGCAGATTGAGTATGCGATCGACGACGTCAAGTACCTGATCGTCGCCTATACCGAGATGATGAGCCGTCTGCGCGAGCTGGGCCGTGTGGACTGGGTGCTCGACGAGTTGCGCCCGCTGGCTGACGAGTCGCACTATCGCGCCGATCGCCACGAGGCGTTCCGCAAGGTCAAACGCATCAATTCGTGTAGCCGTCATCAGTTGGGCATCGCGCGCGAGCTCGCCGCTTGGCGCGAGGATCGCGCCGAGCGCCGTAACATCCCGCGCAAGTGGGTCATGTCCGACGACACGCTGCTTGCGCTCGTTAAGCGCAATCCCGTGCGCGTTGAGGAGTTCCGTAGCATTCGCGGTACCGATCAGTTGGGGGAGCGCGACGTGGACGGTGCGCTCATGGCCATCAAGCGCGGCGCGAGCTGCCCGCACGATCGCCTGCCGCTCATGGTGCGCGGGCACCGTCAGATTTCGCCGGAGTTGGAGAGCGTGACGGACCTGATGTATGCGCTCATTCGCCTAGTTGCCGAGCGCTCGGGCGTGGCGACCTCGGTCATTGCCTCGCGCGATGACCTGGCCGACTACATTGAGCATCCCGAGCAGAGCCCCCTGCGCGAAGGCTGGCGCTTTGAGCTCGTGGGTTCGCGTCTAGACGATCTGCTTTCCGGCAATATGGGGTTGACGGTGAAGGACGGCAAAATCGAGCTCCTGTAGGGAAGCCTAGCCGGTTGAGTGGGTAAAATGTCTCCAACGTGTAACTCGACTCGGAGGAATTCGCATGCCTTATTACTATGGATACGGCTTTGGCATCGACCCGCTGTACCTGCTGGTTGTTCTTGTCTGCACGGTGCTTGGCCTTGCCGCACAGAACTATATCAACTCGACGTACAAAACCTGGTCCAAGGTTCGCTCGGACGGCGATACGGGTGCCACAGTCGCTCGCCGCATGCTCGATGCCAACGGTTGTAGCGCCGTGGGTATCAAGGGTGTCGCTGGCGAGCTCACCGACCATTACAACCCGCAGGACAACAACCTGTATCTGTCGGATGCCAACCGTTCGGGCGGTTCGGTCGCAAGCGTTGCCGTCGCCTGCCACGAGGCGGGCCATGCCGCCCAGCGTCAAAGCGGCTATGCCATGATGAAAGTGCGTACCGCCCTCGTGCCGGTCGTCAACTTTACCCAGAACACCTGGACCATCGTGTTACTCTTGGGCCTGTTTATGAACATTGCCGGGCTCACGACCCTCGCGTTGATCTTCTTCTCGTTTAGTGTGCTGTTCCAACTCGTTACGTTGCCTGTCGAGATTGACGCCAGCCGACGTGCTGTGGCGTACATCGAGCAGTCGGGCATGAGCTCCAAGCAGGTCAACGGCGCCAAGAAGGTACTGACGGCAGCCGCGCTTACCTATGTGGCCGCAGCGCTCACTTCGATTATTCAGCTGCTCTACCTTATGGCTCGCTACAACAGAAACTCCAACCGATAACAAATTGGGTCACTGGGCGCCGCGGGGATTCGTGTCCCCGCGGCGCTGTACTATGTGTTGGACTTAATTTCGCACGGGGCCGGAGCCTCTGTGCTCGATAACGAAAGGAGGCTGCGTGGCAGGCTGGAACCTAACCGGCAATGCTGTTTCCGCCGAGTTTGACGGCTCGGACGATCAGGAGCGCAAGGAGCTCAGCGTGAGCCAGGCGGTGGAGATCGCCGCCGGTGCGCTCGATGCCATTCCGCAGCTGAGCGTTCTGGGCGAGGTCACAGGTTTTCGTGGTCCTAACGCCCGAAGCGGTCACTGCTATTTCCAGATCAAGGACGATTCGGCCGCCGTTGACTGCATCATTTGGAAGGGCGCCTATCTCAAGCGCACGTTCGATCTGCGCGACGGCATGCAGGTGAGCTTTAAGGGCAGCTTCAATCTCTATAAGGCCACGGGCCGCATGAGCTTTGTCGCTCGCTCGTTTTCGCTGGCGGGGGAGGGTTTGCTGCGTCAACAAGTGGCGCAACTGGCCGAAAAGCTACGCCGCGAGGGCCTGATGGACGAAGCGCGCAAGCGCCGCATCCCGGTGTTCTGCTCCCGCGTGGCGGTCGTCACCTCGCTTTCGGGCGCCGTAATCGACGACGTCAAGCGCACGTTGCGTCGTCGCAACCCTCTCGTCGAGCTCGTCTGCGTGGGCGCCAAGGTCCAGGGCGAGGGCGCACCGGCAGAGCTAATCGAGGGGCTGCACCGTGCCGCCGCCATTACGCCGGCGCCGGATTGCATTTTGCTGGTGCGTGGTGGCGGCTCCTTTGAGGACCTCATGACCTTCAACGACGAGGAGCTTGCCCGCGCGGTGGCGGCTTGTCCTGTGCCCGTGGTGACCGGCATTGGCCATGAGCCCGATACCTCGATTTGCGATATGGTGAGCGACCGCCGCGCCTCCACGCCAACGGCAGCGGCAGAATCGGTGGCGCCGGCTATGACGGAGTTGGCCGATGTGCTCGAGGCGCGCCATCAGCGTCTGGACGCCGCGATGGCCTTGATGATCGGGTCGAATCAGGTCGATCTGGAAATGCTCGATCAGCGCGGGCGCCGTGCCTGGGATACCTATACGGCTCGCTTGGGCGATGCGCTCGATGCGGCCGCGTGCCGCCCGTGCCTCAACGACCCCACATTTATGGTCGAGCGTCGCGAATCGGAGCTTGCGCTGACTGCCGATCGCCTGTCGGGCGCCATAGTACGCTCGGTCGGGACATTTCGCTCCAACTTTGAGCGTTTGCCCGAGCGTCTGGTTACAAGCACCTCGGGGCTCGATGGTAAGCGCCATGCGCTCACGCTCGCAAGCTCCCGCCTGGAGCATCAGGGGCGCACGATGCTCAGCAAGCCAGCGTCCGACCTGGGCCGTGCAGCGGCTTCGCTCGATGCCCTGTCGCCGCTCAAGGTGCTCGCCCGCGGCTATTCCATCGCGTACAGCGTTGATGGTGTGGCCACGAGCGCCAAGACCTTTAAGCCCGGCGACGCCATCCGTGTGCGCATGGCAGACGGTAACGTTGCGGCAACGGTCAATACGGTCGAATAGACCGCGTTTTACAGTGATAAACCTTTGGGAAAGGAAATAGATATGGCAGAGAAGACCCCGGTCGAGCAGCTTACGTACAAGCAGGCCTCGCAGGAGCTGGAGCTCATCATCCGCAGCCTGGAGTCGGGCGACATGGAGCTCGAGGAGTCGCTCGAGAGCTACACCCGCGGCGTCGAGCTCCTCAAGAGCCTGCGCACACGCTTGGCCGATGCCGAGCAGAAGGTCTCGGTGCTTCTTAAGGACGTCGACGGCAACGACGTGCTTGCCGACGGCGAAGCCGCCAACACGGACGACAACCTCTCGTTCTAACCATCCCGACCAAATATAATTACCTTGGTCTGTGAGAAAGGAACCAACCATGTGCGATTGCATCTTCTGCAAAATTGCCAACCACGAGATCCCCTCGACCGTTGTCTATGAGGACGACCAGGTCATCGCCTTCGACGACCTCAACCCCCAGGCGCCGGTCCACACGCTCGTGATCCCCAAGAAGCACTACAGCGATATCGCCGATAACGTGCCGGCCGAGACCATGGGCGCCATGGCTCACGCCATCCAGGAGGTCGCTAAGGCCAAGGGCTTGGAGGACGGTTTCCGCGTCATCTCCAACAAGGGCGTCAACGCCGGCCAGACCGTCATGCACTTCCACATGCACGTTCTCGGCGGCAAGAACCTGGGCGAGAACCTCATCTGAGGACGCACGGCCCGTCGACTTGGCTGCCTTTGGAGTAATCTATGCAGCTTTCTCAACTCGAATACCTTCAAGCTGTAGCGAACTATGGCGGCGTGCGCAAAGCGGCTCGCGCCGTTCACGTGAGTCCGCAGGCCGTTTCGTCGGCAATAAAAAAGTTGGAATCTGAGTATCAGATTGTTTTGCTCGACCGATCGGCGGGGGAGGCTGTTTTGTCTCCGGCGGGCAGAGAATTTGCGCATCGTGCACGCGTGATCCTGGCGCAAGTCGACGATCTCAAAAAGTACGCTCAATCGGGGAACGGCGGCGTTTCGCCCGACGGCCATTTCCGTCTTTACGCCCCCTGTCTT
>DBFMRS010000085.1:0-3142 GCA_048387515.1 Collinsella sp. | reverse complement strand
CCCCCACCCAAGGCACGTGCGGCCCACCACCGCGACGACAAGTGGCGAAAAATGGGACGGGCCCCAGATTGCCCATGCGCGCGCAAAAGCACGCCGCAGCAATCTGGGGCCCGTCCCCAAATACCTATAAATATGCAGGCCAGCGATGTGTTAACGATGCGCCAGCGGATGCGCCGCCAGATAGACCTCGGTCAGTTGCGTGCGGTCGACATGCGTGTAGACCTGCGTGGTCGAAATATCGGCATGGCCCAAAATCTCCTGCAGCACACGCAGGTCGGCACCGCCCGCGAGCATGTGGGTGGCAAAGGAGTGGCGCAAGGTATGGGGATGGAGCCCCACCAGCCCCACCTGACGCCCATACCGCTCGCATATCGCATGCACGGCCTGGCGCGACAGGCGACGTCCGTTCTTATTTAAAAAGACCGCCGAGGTCTCGGTTCCGCGGGCATGGGCCGCCAAGCGAGAACGTCCCTCAGTTACATAGAGCATCAGAGCTCGCGCCGCGCTTCCCACCAGCGGGGACAGGCGTTCCTTTGAGCCCTTACCGCGAACGAGTACAAAGCCATCGTCAATATGGATATCGCCCACATCGAGCCCCACCAACTCGCTCACACGCAAACCGCATCCGTAGAGCACTTCCAAGATGGCATGGTCGCGCAAGCCCATCTCGCCCTCGGGGAAGTCTTGATCGAGCAGAGCCGAGACATCCTCCACCGATAGATACTCCGGCAAACGCTCAGCCTTTTTAGGCAGGCGCAACGCCGCCGTTGGATTTTGGGCTACAGCCCCATCGCGCACCAAAAAGGCATGCAGGCCCTTCACGGCTGCAAGCGCACGCTCCACCGAGGCATCGGAATAGCCCCCATCGCGACGGTCGGCGACAAAGCCCTCCACGACCTGACGAGTCACCTCTTCAAAAGACACAATACCCGCCCGCTCCAGATAGACGCAGTACGTCGTCAGGTCACGACGATAGGCCGCAATCGTGTTGCGCGCCAAACCCCGCTCGACCGCGAGGTAATCGAGATACTCCCCCGCCGCCACGGCGAGCGACGAGGGAGTAGCTTCGGTATGTTCCTTATTCGCCGGCACCCTTAGTCCGTAGCGAGGTTCATGGGCGTCACCTGCAGACGGTCGACACCCTCGTGCTGGCCGATCGAAGCGCGTACGAACTCGCGGAACAGCGGCTGCGGGTTGGTCGGGCGGCTCTTGAACTCGGGATGAGCCTGGGTTGCCACATACCACGGATGCACGTCGCGCGGCAGCTCGACCATCTCGACCAGGCGCTCGTCAGGCGACAGACCCGAGATAACCAAACCGGCGTCCTCGAGCTGGTCGCGGAAGGCGTTGTTGAACTCAAAGCGGTGACGGTGACGCTCGTAGACGAGTTCCTCGCCATATGCCTCGCGAGCAAGGGTATCGGCGGCGAGCTTGCACGGATAGGCGCCCAGGCGCATGGTGCCGCCCTTCTCGGTCACGTCCTCCTGCGAGCTCATCAGATCGATGACACTATACGGGCCATCCGGATCGAACTCAGAGGAGCTGGCGCCGGCAAGGCCGACGACATTGCGCGCAAATTCGCACACGGCCACCTGCATACCCAGGCAAATGCCCAGATACGGAATCTTGTGCTCACGGGCAAACTCGGCCGCGAGGATCTTGCCCTCCAGGGCGCGCTTGCCAAAGCCGCCGGGGACCAGGATGCCCGAGGCGTCGCCCAGAACCTCGGAGACATTCTGCTCGTCGAGGCTCTCGCCGTCGACCAGCTGGACGTCCACATGGCGATCGTAGAAGACGCCCGCATGGTGCAGGGCCTCGATAACCGACAGGTACGCATCGGGCAGCTGCGTGTACTTGCCCACGACGGCGATCTTCACCTTGTCGGCGTGATGGTTGGCGTGATTCTGTTTGCGCAGGAACTCGTTCCACTCGCTCATGTCGCGCTCACGCGGGTCCAGACCCAGGCGCTCGCAAATGCGCAGGTCAAAGTCCTGCTCGGCAAGCAGCTGCGGAACATCGTAAATGCTCGCGCAGTCCTCGTTGGTAAAGACGCAATCGGTGTCGACGTCGCAGAAGCTTGCGATCTTTCCGCGGATAGCGTCATCGATATGGTGGTCGGAGCGCAGCACGATAATATCGGGCTGGATGCCAAAGCTGCGGAGCTCCTTGACGGAATGCTGTGTGGGCTTGGTCTTGACCTCGTGGGCGGCGGCGATATAGGGAACGAGCGACACGTGGATGTAGCAGACGTTCTCGGGGCCGGCCTCCTTGCGGTACTGACGGATGGCCTCGACAAACGGCTGGGACTCGATGTCGCCAATCGTGCCGCCCAGCTCGGTGATGACTACATCGGAGCCGGTCTGCTCCTCGATGCGGCGGAACTTGTCCTTAATGGCATTGGTGACGTGGGGAATCACCTGCACGGTACCGCCCAAAAAGTCGCCGCGACGCTCGCGGGCGATTAGGCTTTTGTAGATAGCACCGGTCGTAAAGTTGGAATCGCGGGTCAGGTTCTCATCAATAAAGCGCTCGTAATGACCCAGGTCCAGGTCGGACTCGTAACCATCCTCGGTAACGAAGACCTCACCATGCTGGAACGGGCTCATGGTACCGGGGTCGACGTTCAGATACGGGTCGGCCTTCTGCATCGTTACTTTGTAGCCACGCGACTTGAGCAGACGGCCCAGCGAGGCCGCGGTGATACCCTTGCCCAGGGCCGAAACCACGCCACCGGTTACGAACACATGCTTGGTCATATTGAGTTACCTGCGCTTCCCGTAGAAGTTGTTTATCCACATCTTACGGGTCTTCATTGTAATACTCGCGCCGCGGACCGTTCGCAATTTTTCTCGCGTGCGATTGCATTTCTCAATCTTGAAACAAAACGCCGCCCGGTTTCCCAGGCGGCGTCGCTATGGCAAGGGTTACATGCTGCTATCGATCAGCAACCTCGTCCTCAAGCATTTCTTGAACGAGCATGCCGGTACGGACGCCCTCAAGATACCACTCGCCACGTTCGGTGAGGCAAATGCCATTTGCAAGCTGACCGCCGTCGTCGCTATAACGCGAGACGACATCAATCATGCCTTCGGAATCCAAGCGATCGATTGCGGCGCGGGCACGATACGGCGAAACCCCCACG
>DBFMRS010000084.1:0-7293 GCA_048387515.1 Collinsella sp. | reverse complement strand
CCTTCGATTTACGGCAGCCCGTCAGTCACCCTCTCGGTATTAAAAATGGGGCAAGGCCACGCGCCTTACCCCATTTTTTGCTAACTAAAGCAGCTTGTGCGCTACTCGCGGCACAGGTGCACGGCGAAACCGGCGAACTCGCGCTTAAAGTACACGAGCTTGGTGCCGCCGTCGGGCAGCAGTACGCGCGACTCCTCATTGACCTCGAGTCCGCGCTCGGCAAACCACTTCTCGGCCGCATCGATGTCGTTGACGGCAAAGCCAATGTGGCCCTTGGCGCCACGACCATACTGCTTCATGACCTCGACCAGCGAATCGTTAAAGTACGAAACCGGGGTCTCGATAACGGGCAGGCCCATCATCGTCGAGAACAGCTCCGCGATCTCCAAGGCGTCTGCCGGGTCGGCGGCGTTAATGCCCACATGGGCAACGCGCATGCCAAAGAGCTCTACCGGATTGGCGTTCTGCTCACTCATGCAGTCAGCGCCTACTGAGCCATGACGTCGAGGACGGCCTTCTCGGCGGCGACGCGGTTCATGCCGGTCATGAAGGGCACGCCGCTTACGTACGGGCAGGTGAGGCCCTCGGGGGCAACGGTGGTGGCGATCAGCAGGTCGGCGCCCTCGTCGCAAACGTCCTTGGCCTCGGAGATGGCGCACTGCACGATCTCGTACTTGTCGGCGTAACCGTTGGCGTCGAGCAGGGTAGCGACCTTCTGGGCAACGAGCGTGGAAGTAGCAGCGCCAGCACCGCAAGCCAAAACGATCTTCTTCATAGGTAATGTCTCCCTTCGTGGTTTACTTTAGGTAAGTGTACCGCAGCGAGCGATGGCACTCAGCCTCGATGAGCTTTTATGCCAGTTTGCTTGCGCGCTGCGTATAATACATCTAGTACGTGTTGTCATACCGCTCGCTTTATGAGCGACTAAGGACCCCAATATGCCCGATTCCCGCACCCTCTGGACCGCCGTCGTCATCATCTGTATCGCCGTGTCGGTGTTCTTTAGCGTCAAAAAACGCACCACGTTTAAGCGCCTGCAGCAGCTTATGGCTGCCAAGCAGTGGGACGAGTTCGATCGCTTGCTCGATGGCAAACTCACCAGCATGCTGTACCCGCGCTATAACCGCGACTACCTGCGCCTGAACTCCTATCTGCTGCGCGAGGACCACAAGCGCGCCGACGAGATGTTCGATTTGCTGCTGGGACTCAATCTGCCCAAGATGCAGCGCGTCGACCTGGTGATTAAGGCCTTTAACTACTACGTTGGCCAGGAGGACCGCAAAAAATCCAAGGAGCTCCTGCACGAGATCAAGAGCTTTGAGGGCGGTCAGGCCGAGGCAGTCGCGCACGAATGCCAACTGATGTACGACACGATGATCTTGAAGCGCCACAACGACATTCCCGAGCTGGAGCGCATGCTCAAGGAGGCCGGTGACGACAAGGTCAAGAGCTGCCGCCTGGAATACCTGCTGGCCCTGCAGTACAAGAACAAGGGCGACGAAGCCAAGTTCCAGGAGTTCCTGGAGAAGTCGGGCCAACACTCGATGGCCGTCAACGCGTAACGGACGGCTTGTGCTAGACTTCTAGTCTCACGGGGGCGTGGCGGAATTGGCATACGCAGGAGACTTAAAATCTCTCGCCGCAAGGATTGTGGGTTCGAGTCCCACCGCCCCTACCATATGGAGCTTTCGGGCCCGTGTCCCCCAGGGATGCGGGCTCGTTTCTTTTGGATGCCGGTGGGGCTCGAGCCCGCAAGGGGGCGAGCGTCAAGCGGACGCGCAGCGTCCGCAGCGAGCCGGCGAGGGCGCCGGCAGGCGGCTGAAGCCGGTGCGTATTTGCGCAGCAAATACGCAGACGTCCCACCGCTCCGCGCTTCAGAAAGTCAACTAATTTAGGACGGGCTAAAAAGACAGCTTCGGTCCCTTAGAAGTTGCGGTGGAATAGATCCTGTTTATACCGTTTACCGGCCCATTTAGGAACTATTTCACCGCAACTTATTTAGAGGGTACTGAGCTCTGGGGTCCAGCCGATGGTGGGGGCGGCGCCGTCGAGAGTCTCGTTGATGGTGGCGGCCATGCCGGCGAGTAGGCTGTTCTCGCTTACGGTGAGCGTGTCGTAGTTGCCAGCGCGCATGAGCTCGCGAATTACCACAGCACCGGCCAAGATAACGCCCGCGCGCTTGGACTGCACGCCCGGCAGCGCGGCGATGCCCTCCACGTCCAGCGTGGACATACGCCCGATGGCAGCCGAGACCTGCTCCAGCGAAAGCTCGCGCAGGTGCACGAAGCTCGAATCATACGGCTCCAGCTCGTGAACCAGCGCCACGAGCGTGGTGACGGTGCCACCCACCGCGACCAAGCGCTCTGCACGCTCAAAATTGCTCGGCAGGCCCTCAAAATAGGCGGCGAACTGCTCGCCCGCCCAGTTGGCAGCGGCAGCAAGTTCGCCGTCCGCAGGCGGCAACACCGAGAAAAACCGCTCGGTCACGCGGCGGCAACCGATGTCCAGCGAGCGAGTTCCCTCCAGCGCAAAGACGTCGCGCTCCGGCGCATAGACGCCCGTCGCGAGCTCCGTGGAGCCGCCGCCCGAATCGGCGACGATAATGCGTTCACCGGCAAAGTCGTGCGCCACGCCAAAAAATGTCAGGCGCGCCTCAACCTCGCCCGGAATCACCTGCGGTTCGAGCCCCAGCCCGCGCAGGCCGTCCAGCAGCAGCGCGGCGTTGGACGCATCGCGCGCGGCACTCGTGCAGGTGGTGCAGACGCACGCGGCCCCAAAGGCACGCGCCTCATCCACAAATATGCGACACGCAGCGAGCACACGCTCGACAGCCGCCTCGCAAAAGCGGCCCGTCGCGTCGACGCCCTCGCCCAGATCGGTAATCTCGGTATGCTTGGACGATCCCACGATCGCCCCGCCCTCGACCTGCGCCAGCACCAGTCGCGACGACACCGTTCCCAGGTCGATCGCGGCCACCTTATATCGTTTGCAATCTGCCATTGCGGGCTCCCCTCCGGGCGCTACTCGCCTACTCGCCGCTGGACGCGACCGTCTGGCCCTCGACGCCGTTAAATCCAAACAGCATATCGAGCGTCTTGATGTACCACGGTGCGTCCTTGCCGACCTCTTCGATCTCTTTGGCCACTTCGCTGGCATTCTTGGCGTTTGAGGACTTTTTGCTCGACGACGAATCCGAATCATCGTCCAGGCCCAGCACTTCAATCCTCTTCTCGCCGGGCATCGCCATGCCCAGGCCCCGTGCCGAATCCTTAATGCCCTCTTCCGAGAACCACTTATCAGTGTCTTTTTTCATCTCATCATTGTATTGCTGACGAATCTCGACCTGCTTGGCCAAGATGTCGCTCGAGCGCTTAGCCACGTACAGGTCGCGTACGGGAAAATACAGGCTCACGAGCGCCAGCGCCACGACAATGCCGATAAACAGCGGGCGCAGAGAGCCATGCGTAAAGTCATAGATCGCCTTGACCACCGCATTGTCATTGGCGTAGCGCATAAAGTCCGAGCCCGAAAGACGGCTCGAGGGCCTGCTCGACCTGTCGTGCATCTGGGCCGAGGGACGCGACGCATGCGACGAACGTGCCGGGCGCACCGGTCCATCTGCCGAAGTATTCACATGAGCATTGGGGCGCGAGGTACTTGTCGGGCGCTGCGTGGAGCGGTCGGCGCCGGCGTAGGCGGACCCACCGAGCTGCACTGTGCGCGCACGGCGAGGCGACGGCTCACGCGAACCGGCGGAATAGTACCTGTTGTCGTAAATCTGATCCATGTGCGCCTTGTGCGGTTGAGGTTTGTTTGCGCTAAGTATTCTAGTTATAGCACGAGCGCCCGCGCCGCCTTCGCCAGCCTTTGCTCGACATAAAAAAGGCGCTGAGTCATATGGCCCAGCGCCCAATGGTGCTCAACAGTGCCCGGCGGGGGCGAGGCGGATCCGAGTCAGCCCCGCCCCCGCACACGCTGCTGCCTAGCGAATGTTGTAGAACGCAGACTTGCCGGCGTAGCGCGCGCTGCCCTCGAGCTCGTCCTCGATGCGGATGAGCTGGTTGTACTTGGCGATGCGATCGCTGCGGCACGGGGCGCCCGACTTGATCTGGCCGGCGTTGACGCCCACGACCAGGTCGGCGATCGTGGAGTCCTCGGTCTCGCCAGAACGGTGGCTCACAATGCAAGCGTAGCCGGCCTCCTTGGCGGTTTCGATGGCCTCCAGCGACTCGGTGAGCGTGCCGATCTGGTTGACCTTGACCAGGATCGCGTTGGCGGCACCCAGCTCGATGCCCTTCTTGAGGCGCTCGGTGTTGGTGACGAACAGGTCGTCGCCCACCAGCTGCACCTTGTTGCCAATGCGACGGGTAAGCTCGACCCAGCCGTCCCAGTCCTCCTCGGCCATGCCGTCCTCGATGGAGATGATGGGATAGGTGTCGACGAGCTTCTCCCAGTAATCGACCATCTGGGCACTCGTGTACTCAACACCCTCGCCCTTGAGCTCGTACATGCCGGTCTCGGCGTTGTAGAACTCGGTCGAGGCCGGGTCCATGGCGTACATGAAGTCGACGCCGGGCTTAAAGCCGGCCTTCTCCACGGCCTTGGTGATGTACTCGAACGGCTCGGCATTGGTCTTGAGGTTGGGCGCAAAGCCGCCCTCGTCGCCCACGCCGCCGCCCAGGCCGGCCTCGTGCAGCACGCCCTTGAGGGTGTGGTAGACCTCAGCGCACCAACGCAGGCCCTCGGCAAAGCTCGGGGCGCCCACCGGCATGATCATAAACTCCTGGAAGTCAACGTTATTGTCGGCATGCACGCCGCCGTTGAGGATGTTCATCATGGGCGTGGGCAGCAGATGGGCGTTGACGCCGCCCAGGTACTGGTACAGTGACAGGCCCGCCGACTCGGCAGCGGCGCGGGCGACGGCCAGCGACACGCCCAGGATGGCGTTGGCACCGAGCTTGGTCTTGTTGGGGGTACCGTCCGCGGCAATCAGCGCGGCATCGACGGCGCGCTGGTCGAAGGCGTCGAGGCCCACGACGGCGTTAGCGCACTCGTTGTTGACATGCTCGACGGCCTGCGAAACGCCCTTGCCCAGGTAGCGGCCCTTGTCGCCATCGCGCAGCTCGCAAGCCTCAAAGGCACCGGTCGAAGCGCCCGAAGGCACCATCGCGCGACCGAAGCTACCGTCCTCGAGCACAACCTCGACCTCGACGGTGGGATTGCCGCGGCTGTCGAGCACCTCGCGACCGTAAACGTCCAAAATATCGCTCATGTTGTCTCCCTCTCACTTGGAAACGTAGTGGATGCAAGCGACCGGCTGACCGTGCACCATCGGTGCGTCTCCGTAAGTTAGCCATGTCGCACTTTTTGCATTATGCCCTAAGTTAGCCGAGGGATACACTTGATTTTCGAAAAATTTAGCGGGAACGATGAGGCGTGTCAGCCCGTCGTTCCCGCAGTCTTACTCCTCCGCCTTTGCGGCATCCCACAGGTCGTTGAGGCCGTGGGTCGAAAGCTCGGCAAGATCCACGTGGGCATCGGCCGCCATCTGCTCCATCGCAGCCCAGCGACGGCGAAACTTGGCCGTGCTCGCGCGCAGGGCGCTCTCGGCGTCGATACCCTCCTTGCGCGCGACGTTGACCAGGGCAAAGAGCAGATCGCCAAACTCCATTTCGCGCTCGGGCGAGCCAGGGGCCTCGGCCTCAAACTCGGCACGCTCCTCGGCGACCTCGTCCCACACATCCTGGACCGTCTCCCACTCAAAGCCCACGGCAGCCGCCTTGCGCGAGACCTTTTGCGCTTGCATCAGCGCCGGCAGGTGCGTGGGCACGCCGTCGAGCAGCCCCTCGGGCGCGGCCTCGCCTGCCGCCACGGCCTTGTCCTTGGCGGCCTTCTCGGCAAGCTTGACCTCGTCCCAAATCTTGAGCACCTCGTCAGAGCTGTCGGCATCCGCATCGCCAAACACGTGCGGATGACGGCGAATGAGCTTGGCGTCGATATCGTGCGCCACGTCGGCCAGCGTAAACTCGCCGGCGTCCGCCGCGATCTGCGCATGCAACACTACCTGCATGAGCACGTCGCCCAGCTCCTCGCGCAGGTGCGCCGCGTCGTCGGCCTCGATGCAGTCGAGCGCCTCGTAGGCCTCCTCGATCATGTTCTTGCCAATGCTGCGGTGCGTCTGCTCGCGGTCCCACGGGCAGCCGTCGGGCTGACGCAGACGCCAGATGGTCTGCACCAGATGCTGCAGCTCGGCCGATGCATCTACCAGCGTGGACAGGTCACGCGAACCCTCGGCATTTTGCTGAGCCATGTGCTGCGCCATGGTTATTCCTCCTCCAGGACCACGTGGCGGAACGCGCCGCCCTCGTAGATGCCGTAGCTGTGCGTACCGTCCTTGGGGATGCTCACGCTGCCGGGGTTGAAGAGCCACAGACCAGGATGCTCCTCGCTCGCTTCGTTGACCTTGATGTGCGTGTGACCGTAGACGAGCGCGGAGCCCTCGGGCAGCGCGGGCGCGTGGTCGACGCTGTTGTGCATACCGGCGCCAAAAACGTGGCCGTGCGTCAGGAACAGCTCGCGGCCGTTCTCGTCGAATAACGTGGCATAGTCGGCCATGATGGGAAAGTCGAGCACCATCTGGTCGACCTCGGCGTCGCAGTTGCCGCGCACCGCGATGATGCGGTCGGCCAGGGCGTTGAGCAGCGGAATCACGCGCTTGGGAGCGTAGTCGCGCGGCAGGTCGTTACGCGGGCCGTGGTAGAGCAGGTCGCCCAGCAGCACAATGCGATCGGGCTGCTCGGACTCGATGGCGCTGACCAGGCGCTCGGTCCAATAGGCCGAGCCGTGGATGTCGGAAGCGATGAGGTATTTCATAAGGAATCCTTTCGAGGTGGGGTTGATGAAGGTGAGGGTGAGGGTGAGGGCGCGGCCAGACGGTTGAGATACCTGGCCCATGTTATTCGCTCGGACAGCTCGGCCGAATCGCTCGGCCCGCGCTACGTAAATCGAGCGCTGCGCTCTGCGCCGCCTGCATCACGCGCTGGAGCGGCACCTTATGCTCGCGGGCAAGACGAGCGCAGTCCTCGTACTCGGGCGCCGCACGCTCGCTGCCGTCGGGCAGGGTCGCCACTTTCACGGGCACCTCGCCCCACGGCGTCGTCACCCGCTCAAAGCGGCGCGGCAGGCAAACGCGTTCCATCACCTGGCGACGGATGCCGTTGGTCGTGGTTTCCAAAAAGATAATCGTCTGCAGGCGCTCGATATCCTCGTGCGAACAGATCACCTGCAGCTGCC